>JAFWRB010000192.1 GCA_017508845.1 Neisseriaceae bacterium
CACGCAACTTTTCAGCATATCGGGACCGCCGCAAATCATCGCTCGATCGTTTTCTGGGGTAATCGGCGGTAAGCCTAATTCGTCAAACAGTTTGCCACTGGTTAAAAAGTCAGTAATTCTGCCGTGATGAATATAGTCTTCACGCGACACCACTGGGTAGTAAATCAGTTTTTCTTTAACCATATCGCCCAAATATTCGTGTTCGGGCAGTTCTTTTAAGAAACGGTCGTAGTAAGCCAAGTCGGACACATGTCGCACGCCGTGCATGAGAATGATTTTTTCAAATTGTTCATACACATCAGGGTCTTTGGTTACGCTTAAAAACGGGGCAATGCCTGTGCCTGTGGAAAGTAAATACAGATTTTTGCCTGGATTTAAGTCGTCCAAAATCAGCGTACCAGTAGGCTTGGCACTGATTAACACTTCATCGCCAACTTTTAAGTGTTGCAGGCGGCTGGTTAAAGGGCCGTCTGGCACTTTAATGCTGAAAAATTCGAGTTCTTCTTCCCAGTTAGCACTGGAAATACTGTATGCACGCATTAAGGGCTTGCCATCAACCATCAAGCCAACCATCACAAACTGCCCATTTTTGAAACGCAAGGATTCGTTGCGAGTGCATTTGAATGTGAAATAAGCAGGTGTCCAGTGATAAACATAAGTTACTTTTTCGGTAGTAAATGCTGCCATTTGGTTTAGACCTTACTAATAAAAGGAGTAATTATAAAACATTTAGAAAAAGGCTGCCTGAAAAACAGTGAGCAGTTATTTGGTTTTGCCTTATCAGGCAGAACAAAATAACTGCTCACTGCTCACTGCTCACTACTCACCGTCTTCCGCCTGCACGGTATGTAACGCCGCGTAACGCCCTTTTTTGGCGAGCAACTCGGCGTGCGTGCCCGTTTCCACGATTTTGCCGTTGTCCATAACAATAATTTCATCGGCGTTTTCAATCGTGGATAGACGGTGTGCCACCACAATGGTAGTGCGGTTTTTCATTAACTCAATCAAGGCTGCCTGAACCAAGCGTTCGGACTCGGTATCCAAAGCACTGGTGGCTTCGTCTAAAATCAGCACAGGCGAATTTTTTAATATGGCTCTCGCAATCGCCAAGCGTTGCCTTTGTCCGCCTGATAATTTCGCACCGTTCTCGCCGACTGCGGTGTGAATGCTGTCAGGCAATTTGCTTACAAATTCCCATGCATTCGCGGCTTTCAACGCCTTGATGATTTCTTCGTCATCAACGCCTGCCCTGCCGCCGTAGGCAATGTTTTCACGAATAGTGGCATTAAATAAAAATATCTCTTGGCTTACCAAAGCGATATTTTCTCGCAATAAGGCTAATGCGTACTCGCGAATATCCGTGCCGTCTAATAAAATTTCGCCGCTGGATACATCGTAAAAACGGGCGATTAACGCCGACAGCGTGGTTTTGCCCGAACCTGACGCACCCACTAATGCCACGGTTTTGCCTGCGTCTATTTTCAAATTGATTTGACTTAAACTGTCTTTTTCGGCGTTTGGATAGCGAAAAGATACATTATTCAACACCAAATTGCCGCTAACAGGACGAGATAAGGTTTTCAGGCTGCCTTTATCGTCTTCTTCGGGAAAATCCAAAAAGGAAAATACGCTTTCTGCCGCCGCCAAACCCCTTTGCATAGACTGCAACACGCCTGTAATGCGTTTAATTGGGTCGAACATCGCAATCATGGCGGTTAAAAACGACACAAATCCGCCTGCGGAAAAATCATTCCCTGCATTTTGGTCAGACGCTTGCATAGCGGCAAAATAAATAATGGCAGCTAACGCAATCGACACAATAAACTGCGTAAAAGCGGTATTAGAAGTGCTGGCTAATGCTTGTTTTAAGCCGTTTTTGAATACGGTGTTGATATTATGCACAAAACGATTTTCTTCATATTGTTGTCCGCCGTAAATGCGAACCATTTTAACGCCCGAAATATTTTCGCTTAAAATTTGCACCGTTTTACCCAATTCTTTTTGATTTTCACGCGACAAATAACGCAAATACTTGCTGCTTAATCGAATACAAAAACCGACAATCGGAATGGCAATAAAAGTGGCAATGGTCAATTTCCACTCCAAATAAAACAGCCAGCCTAATAAAAAGACAATCGAAATGCCGTCTTTAATCATCACAGTGATAATATTAAACCCTGCTTCGGTGATTTGCCCTGCGTCATTTAAGACACGCGAAATGGTGCGACCTGATGTATTGTCGTGAAAAAAATGAATGGGTAAGCGTTGCAATTTAGCAAACATTTCACTTCGCATACGCACCACTAATTTGCCCGACAACAAGCCTGTGAGATATTCGTTAATCACATTAAACACGCCACGCACTAAAAACAAACCGATAATGGCAGCGGCAATCCACCCCATATTGCCGAGTTCTTTTTTAACAAACCCCTCATCAATCAGTGGCTTAATTAAATAAGCAAAGGCAGGCACGGTTGCGGCGACCACTAACATTGCCAAAATGGAAGCCACAAAAATAGAAACATAATCCGACAAATACTGCCACAGACGGCGATAAATGCGATTACTGTTGTTTAAACTATTTTCTTGCATAAAATCAATCTATTATATTATTTTCAGACCAGTTACATTAAACATTCAAGTGCAACACCAATACAAGGAAAGGTGTGTTAGACGATAAGATAATATTTTTTGGTCAGAAAGGCAACATTATGGCTTATCACTAACTCATCCAAAGCGAAAGATACTTTATTAAGTGGCATTTTGGCAAGTAGTCAATGCGATAGATTGCCACCGAATTATGTCACAATGTATCGACTATTAGTTGAGCAATTCAGCGTTGCGAAGTAGCAAACTTTTCTCGACATCTTACTGACTACAAATATAAAATAACACAAATCAGCAAAAAATAATGTTATAAACTCAAAGACAAACTATTACAAACGGTAGAAAAGGTGTTCAAACAAAATTTAAATTCAGAGCGGATTTTAGGTCATTTATGAAAAACCGACTCAAGAATTGAAAATATGCTCAAGTCTTGATTGAAAATACTAAAAGTTTGATTAGAAAGTATTTTACCAAGGAGACAGATTTTAATCCAATCAGTGATGAAAAGTTAAAATTCGTCTAAAATGGATTAAACAATCGACCAAGAAAGCGAAGTTTCAGTGAAACCAAAATCATTAGGCTAGCTGACACAAAAAGAAGTCTTTTATTCAACACTGAATGTGTTACACCTGGCACTTTAATCTATCTAGCCTGAAAAATACATACCTCATAAAAAACCGCCCTATCAGGACGGTTATTTATTTTCAGGCAGCCTTATCCTGCAATGCGTACGTCTTGCAGATAAGTATTCAAAGCGTCAAAGGACAGGTTTTCGCCGTTTGCACATACTGAATATAAGTCATCGCCTGCGATAATTGCCATACACATTTCGGCGGTTTCGCCGTTTTCGGTGTTGTGCATAAAACGGTAGTTCATTCGATTATTTGTGGCAATGCCGACTTTGGTTTTGGAAAATTGTTGCGGATTGTCGGTTTCTTGTTGTTTCACAATGTCGCTTAATTTTTTGAAATATTCGTCAGGCGTGCCGTTTAATTTGCCTAAACTGCTCACCGTAACAATCGCCTGATTGCTTTGGTCTTGGGCAAACAGTGTTGTGGGCGGTTCGTTTTCTTCGTTATCTCGCACGGAAAATGTTCCCGCAACAGCAATGCTGATGCGTCCTGTGCTGTCAATCAGCGTTTGTATTTCATTGTTATTGATTGGTTTTTCTTCTGCTTTGACTTCGGCAGCATTTTCGGCAACAGGCTCGGCAACGCTTTCAGGCTGCGTTGTTGCTGTTTGCT
Organism: Neisseriaceae bacterium; assembly: GCA_017508845.1. Taxonomy (GTDB): domain Bacteria; phylum Pseudomonadota; class Gammaproteobacteria; order Burkholderiales; family Neisseriaceae; genus RGIG9985. The sequence continues at coordinate 3,852 of JAFWRB010000192.1, forward strand.
GTTCTACTTGTTCAATACTTTCATTCGATACCGAAGACGCAGGCGGTTTGTCGCATGCAGTCATTACAAAAGCCAGAAAACTTGCCAAAATCATTGTTTTTAATTGCATTTTATTGTCCTTAACCCTTATAGTCGTTTCAGTTCAAAATATACCAAGACGGCGAGACGCAGACAGTATAACTAATACGGCAAGGCGAGCCAACGCAGGTAGGTTTTGAAATGGAACGACTATATTTGTTCATCAATCGATAAATCCGCAATAATGCGTGTAAATTCAGCCACATCGTTAAAGCGTTCATACACGGATGCAAAACGCACATACGCCACTTGGTCTAATCGTCGCAGGTGCAGCATCACTAATTCGCCCACTTTTTGTGAAGAAATTTCCTTTTCTTCGGACAGCAACAAAGACTGTTTAACCAAATCAATCACATTATCAACTTGTTCGGCAGAAATCGGGCGTTTGCGTAAGGCGTTTTTCAAGCCACGCCGCAATTTGCTTTCGTCAAACACTTCTCGTTCGCCATGTTTTTTGACAATCACAGGCAGTTGAAATTCTGCTTTTTCTTCGGTGCTAAAACGCCTGCCGCACTGCCCGCACTGGCGGCGGCGGCGAATAGAAAAAGCATCAGTCGCAGTTCGCGTATCGATTACCTGCGTTTCTTTGTTACCGCAAAACGGACACTTCACAATAATTCAACTTAAATCAAAACGATATGTTTTATTCTAAATAAAAATAGGGGATATTTGAAAAAATTTGATGTAAAAACAATGTTTCAGGCAGCCTGAAAGGTTTTTTGCGTGTATTTTGTTGTAATAATACAACACTTCCTTGCATACGACCAGGCTCTGTGCATAAAAGATATCTTCAAAGACATATGCCGTATCTTCTCCAATCTGGACTTTTTCATCAAAACAATGATGCTCTTTAAGCAGTTCTCTTTTGTAGGCTTTATTCCAAGAAGCAGGTAAAAAGACAGCTTCACCGAAATACTGTTCCCTATCACTGATAAGACGCGGGAATATCTCCGATTCTATCTGACCTCTGTTGTAAAACCCTTCACGGGTATTTATCAGATTCGCCTTATCCTTGTTATCATATTTCATGATAGATCCGAATATTACCATATCCGGTCTCACCGGAGCTTCGTCTATACTGCTTTTTATGACCTCAAGCCAGTTATGTGTCACCCAATCG
>JAFWRB010000193.1 GCA_017508845.1 Neisseriaceae bacterium
ATTAAGTGTATGCCTGCGGCACGGGCTTTTTGTGCCAGTCGCACAATGCACTCTTCGACTTTTTTCTTATCGCCCACCATCATTAAATCGGCAAATTCATCGACCACCACCACGATAAATGGGAATTTTTCCAACGGTTCGGGGTCAGACGGCGTTAGGCTAAACGGATTTGCCACGCGTTTATTCAGTTTCTCCGCTTCCGCAATTTTTTGGTTATACCCTGCCATATTCCGCACGCCGAGATGGCTCATCAGCCGATAGCGTTTTTCCATTTCATTCACACACCAGTTTAGGGCATTGGGGGCGAGTTTCATATCGGTAATCACAGGGGCAAGTAAGTGCGGTATGCCTTCGTAAATGGATAACTCCAACATTTTGGGGTCTATCATAATCATACGCACTTCGTCTGGCTTGGCTTTGAACAGCATAGACAAAATCATCGCATTCACGCCGACTGATTTGCCTGAACCCGTTGTACCAGCCACAAGCAGGTGCGGTGCTTTTGCTAAGTCGGTTACAATCGGTTTGCCTGTAATGTCCTGCCCTAACGCCATGGTGAGTTTGGATTTGGCAGACGCAAAGGTTTCTGTGCCGAAAATTTCCGATAGGCGAATCATTTTGCGTTGTGGATTAGGCAATTCCAAACCCATACAAGTCTTGCCTGGTATGGTTTCCACCACGCGAATGCTGGCATGTCCCAACGCCCTTGCCAAGTCTTTTTCTAAATTCACCACTTGACTGCCCCGCACCCCTGTGTCGGGTTCGATTTCGTAACGGGTAATCACAGGGCCTGCAAATGCGTCCATCACACGCACTTTCACACGAAATTCCGCTAATTTTTCTTCAATGGTAATGGACGATTGCAAAATTTCGTCTTCGCTGACATTGGCAGAAAAATCCAACACAGGCGGAATTAACAGCGATAAATTAGGCAGTTGAAATTTACGCACAGACGCGAACAGCCGTTGCGTAACACTGGGGGCGTGTAGTTTGTCATACGCCACCACTTCGGGCTTGTGTTGCGGTGTTTCAGGCTGGTGCAAAGGCGTTGTGGGCATTGTAGAAATATTTTCAGGCTGCCTGAACGCATTTTCTTGAACAAAATCAGCCGTTTCATCAGCCGCTAATTCATTATTCCAAATATCGTCCATGGCAGGCAAAGACCATAGGGCATTGTCTTCATAATCGAACGACTGTTGCGGTTTTTCAGGCGAAATCTCTGTTGTTTTTTTTAGCGGATTACTGCGTTTAGCAGGGTTGGCAAACGGCGTAAAAATAGTGGAAATAGGCTTTTCAGGCACTTTATTTTCAGGTTGTGCCGTATCATTCCAGCGTGCTTCGGGCGGAATAACGCTGCGTACCACAGGTTTCACCGTTTCGGTACGATTTTTGGGCGAAGATTTAGGAAAATCCACATATCTTAAATGGTGTGGCAACTCACTTTGCGGCGTGCCTAAATTTTCTGCCGTAATGATTTTGGTTTCTTTATTATCGTCCGCATGTGTTTTGTGCGATAAATTACGGCGAAGTTCATCACCGTCAATCGTGCGTTTTTCAGGCACAGCATTGGTTTTATTTGGTTTTTTCAGGCTGCCTGCAGCAATGGTGCGTGTGGATTGCTGTGTTTTCGGACTGTTTGCCACAGTCGCACCAATGCGTCTGATGATTTCTTCGGCGGAAATAATTTCCTTTTCGGGATAATCATCAACAATCGGTTTAGCAGGTTTTACGGGAATTTGCCGCGAAATATCCGCCGCTGAAATCACTTCCGATTCAGGGTCAGGATTGCTTAAATCCATTGTCGGTTTTTCTTCTTTTTTATCTTGAATAACAACAGGTTGTGGTTCTTCTGACACAGGTTCGTCTTCGATTTCAATTTCTACCAAAGCGGCACGATGACGGTGTAAATCGTTTGCTGAAATGGTTTCGGCAATTTCATCGTCATCATCGTCATCTAAATCTTGCAAAGGTTTAACCGAAATAATGGTTTGTGTTTTTTCGACTTGTGGTTTGGGTTGTGGGGTTATTTTAGGTTGAGAAACGGCTTCTTTACGTTCTTCATCAAAAGTTTCTTTCAAACTAGTAGCCGCGTGCAACTGCGTATCTTTGGGTTTGGGTGCAGACGAAAAAATAGGCAAATCGGACAAATCTTCATGCACAGGAGCAAAAAAGTCGTTTTCGTTAATGCGGCGTGTGGGCTTACCCAAACGCTTAATACCGCCAAACACAGGGGCGAGCGAGATTTTTTTCATTGGTTTAATGGGCGGCATTGCCCCATTTTTGCTGTGGCGAGTAAGATAAATTAACTCCCATTCCCACTCTTTACGGCTTTTTTCTTGGTACAAATAAACCACAACCGAAGCCGCCACTAAACAAATAAATAAAAACAACCACGCTAACATAAAAATCTTGTCCGAGAAATCATTTGAAATAATTATAAACGACAGATTTTACCTGAAATATTGATAAATTTCATCTTTTTTATGTATATAATTGGTTTTTATATGGAAAAATGCCATAAATAGACGAAAAAAAGATGAATAAATTAAATGAATGGCTTTTGAAGAATAAAGATTTTTTTGATTATTGAATATTTTAAGGAAAATATAAAAATTAAATTCAGGCTGCCTGAAAATGATGATGAAACCGCGTGGCGGGCAAGTTGCCCACCCTACAACGACTATCAAGCCCCTGCCACTGTCATTTGTTCAATTAAAATCGACCCGACACTGTGCGAAGCGTGTTCCCGTGCGTCATCGGCGATACCCAATACTTGGGCGTACATATCTTGCAATCTACCCGCAATGGTAATTTCTTCTACGGGATACGCAATCACGCCGTTTTCTACCCAAAAGCCAGATGCACCACGCGAATAATCGCCTGTAAGCAAATTTACGCCCTGCCCCATTAACTCGGTAACAATTAAGCCTGTACCCATTTGTTTTAACAGGTCTTTTTGTGTCGCCACTGTGGGTTTTAAGCATAAATGATGCACGCCGCCTGCATTGCCTGTTGTGGTTAAGCCTAATTTGCGTGCCGAATATGTGCTTAAAAAATAACCACAAATCACACCGTTATCAATCACCGTGCGTGCTTTTGTGGCAACACCTTCATCATCGCACACGCCGACCGAAAAAGCCCTTTTTAAGTGCGGTTCTTCACGCAATGTAACAAAATCAGGCAGAATTTTTTTGCCCAAAGAATCACACAAGAAACTGCTTTTGCGATACAAGGCACCGCCTGACAATGCTCCTGCTAAATGGGCAATCAGGCTGCCTGAAACCATACGGTCAAACAAAACAGGATACACACCTGTTTTCACACTCCCTGAATTCAATCGTGCCAAAACGCGACTTGCGGCGGTTTTGCCGATTTCATCAGCAGACGCCAAATCATTGAAAGAACGAGCCGCGTCCGACCAATAATCCCGTTGCATACCGCCTTTATCGCTTGCCACAGCCACGCACGACAAAGCATAACGCGTGCGTTTATCATACGCCGCAAAACCCAAAGAGTTCGCAAACACCGACTGCGACACATCGTTAGACACTTCCGCTCCTTCACTGTTTGTGATGCGAGTGTCTTGTGATAAAGCCGCATTTTCGCACTGCAACGCCCAATCAATCGCCTTATCAGGCGTTTGTGTGTGGGGGTGATACAAATCCAAGTCGAATAAATCAGTCGCCAAAAATTCAGGTTCAGGCAGCCCCGAACATTCATCATCTTCCGTAAATCGAGCGATATTCAATGCAGCGGCAACGGTTTGTTGCAAAGCCTGTGGCGATAAATCGGCGGTTGAAGCATAGCCCTTTTTCTTGCCCACATAAACCGCCACTTCCACACCAGTATCGCGGCGATATGCCACTTTTTCCGTTGCCTGCATACGCACAGCCACTTCCAAACCAGTGGATTCATAAACATCAACCGCCGCACCGTCAGCACCGCCTTGTTTGGCGTAACGCAACACATCTTCGGCAAACTGAAATAAATCTTGTTGAGAACAAACAAACATTTTTTTAATAAAACTCTTGGCAAAATGGTTAATAAGGGTTAAAATCGCATCTCTTTTCGGAAGCGTGGCAGAGCGGTTTAATGCAGCGGTCTTGAAAACCGTCGTGGGTTAGTAGCCCACCGTGAGTTCGAATCTCACCGCTTCCGCCAATTTTTTTGTCTTTTTATTTTCTCATATTCTTAATCTATTCATCAATTTTATGTTTCAGGTAGCCCAAACCTTTTTACTGCCACAAAATTTCAATCGCCCTATGGTCTGAATATTGCCACGACAAGGCTTTGGCTTTAACATTGCTTTGTCGATACAACACTCGGTCAAGCGGCAAGAAAAACGGTTTCCAAGTCGGCAGTGCCTTGTACATAGCGTCTTGTAATCCGCTGTTTCTCTTAAAACGGCGGTAAATGGGCGAAAATGGGGTGTTATTCAAATCGCCCACCACCAAAACAGCGTTGTTTTGTGCGGCGATTTTTTGTGCGGTTTTTTGAAAATAAAGCAAACGCTCATTCGCTAATTCACCATTCACAGGCGGCGGCGGGTGCAGCACAAACAGCGTTTTTTGATGAGAAAAAACGGCTTGAATATATGGATAAACATCTTCAATAAAATGCACTTCGCAGGATAGTGGTTTTTGTTTTGAAAACAACTGCATAGCAAAAGGACTATCGATTGAATGTCCGCACGAATAAGGATAATGTTGTTGCAAAACAGACAACTGACTTTGCCACGCCAAACCGCCCATTTCGGTAAGTGCCAAAATATCGGCATTTTGATTGAATAAAAAATCAATTTCTTTATCTTTTTCTTTGTTTTCAAAATAAATATTGTACGCAATGATTTTCATTACCTGCTCATTTTTTAGGCTGCCTGAAAGAGGTAAAAACGCCCAAACAATCACGCCCGCACAAATCGCCCATAAAATGTAACGATACCGCCGTTTGAACGCAAAACTGGCTAATAAAATAAACAAACTACCGTGCAAAGAAAAATGCGAAAACCATTCTAATGGATACCAAAACAACGCCAAAACCTGTGCTAACACTAATAGCACAAGCAAACAAAGACTATAAAAACGCAGTCTTTTCAATATTGCAGTTCTGATTTTTGGGTTCATATTCAGGCAGCCTGAAAATAAATCATATTTCAATGAGATTAAGGCGACAATCGCACTTTTTCCCATTCCCCATTTTCTTGCAAAGAATAGCAAATTCTATCGTGCAGACGACTGGGGCGACCTTGCCAAAATTCGATGATTTCAGGACGAACCACAAAACCGCCCCAGTGCGGTGGACGCGGCACTTTTAGGGGGTGTTTGGCGGCAACGAGTGCGGCTTTTGCCATTAGGGCTTCTTTGCTACTCAATGGCTCACTTTGATGACTTGCCCACGCGCCTATGCGGCTGGTGTAAGGGCGAGATGCAAAATATTCATCGGATTTTTTCTCGTCTAATTTTTGTGCCACACCTTGAATACGCACTTGCCGTTCTAATTCAGGCCAGAAAAAAGTGAGTGCGACATGAGGATTATGTTCAATCGCCCTACCCTTATAGCTTTTGTAATTTGTAAAAAAAACAAAGCCTTCGTTATCAACTTCTTTAAGCAAAACCACACGAGCAGATGGCTTGCCTGTGCTATCCACTGTTGCCACATTCATTGCAGTCGGCTCATTGACCTGTGCGTCCATTGCTTGTTTTAACCATAACTGAAACTGCGTCATCGGCGACACAGCACAATCGTCAAGCGACAACTCTTCTCTGGCATAATCTTGGCGTATATTGTGTAAATTCATTGCAAAACTTTCGTATCAATGTAAAATACGGAATATCAGTGAGAAGTTAGCAGTGAGCAGTTACTTCGTCAAGACTTTCGACTTGACAGATATTTTTAAGATAATGCTTCGACTATTGTTTTCAGGCTGCCTGAAAGATAATCAAAGCATTATCTAAAACGATAATATTTGTTAGCCATTTATCAACACAACAACTGCTCACTGTACACTGATTTTCAGGCTGCCTGAAACTATATCACTAATTAACCGAAAATAAACAAAAATGAACGAACGATTTACCGCTTTTACCAACCGCTTAAATAAAAACTTCAAGCATTTCAGTAAGATAATGCGAAAACAAAATATTGATGCCTATCGCATTTACGATAAAGACATTCCTGAATTTCCTTTTGCAGTTGATATTTATGCGGATAAGCGGGTGATTTACGAATACAACACCCCTTTAAAACCCCTTAATGATGACGACCGACAAAACGCCGTGCTGTCGGTATGTATAGCGACTGATTGCACACAAGACAAAGTACATTACAAAGTGCGACAAAAACAAAAAGGCGATGAGCAATATCAAAAAACAGGTGTTTTAGGCGAAGATTTTATCATTACAGAAAACGGCATACCCTTTTGGGTGAATTTGGATAAATATTTAGACACAGGTTTATTTTTAGACCACAGAAACACGCGATTGCGAATTAAAAACGAAGCAAAGAGCAAACGCTTTTTAAATTTATTTGCTTATACGGGCAGTTTCACCGTTTATGCCGCAAAAGGCGGAGCAGTTTATAGTGAAACCGTAGATTTATCTAATGCCTATACAGAATGGGCAAAAAAGAATTTCAAACTCAATAATATCAATATAAAACAACATATTATTATTCGAGAAAATGTATTAGAATATATACAACAAACGCAAAAACAATTTGACTTAATCGTCATTGACCCGCCGTCATTTTCTAATAGCAAAAAAATGGTGCGTTCATTCGATATACAACGCGACCATATTTTTCTGATTAACGCCACAATGAAATTATTATCGCCTAACGGTGTTTTGTATTTTTCTAATAATTTACGCACATTTAAATTAGCCAATGAAATTAGCGAAAAATACAGCGTTAAAGATATATCCGCACAATCCGTACCGATTGACTTTCGCAATAAAAAAATTCACCGCTGCTGGCAAATAAAACATTTTCAGGCAGCCTGAAAGCATTTCCCATGCAGGGGTAGCACTTCCCGTGCGGGGGTAGTAATAACAATGTGGATTTTCAGGCTGCCTGAAACTTATTTCCAACCGCATTGTGCGTGATTTCTCATTGCGTGGTCAGCTAAAACCAAAGCGAGCATGGCTTCTGCTATGGGGGCGGCTCGTAAGCCTACGCAGGGGTCATGTCTGCCGTGTGTGGCAAGTTCAATTTCTTCGCCATTTTCGTTTATGGTTTTGCGTGGTTTGGCAATGCTGGGCGTGGGTTTCACGGCAATACGCACCACAATTTCCGCTCCCGTGCTAATGCCGCCCAAAATACCGCCTGCGTGATTGGTTAAAAAGCCGTTTTTATCCATTTCATCGCCGTGCTGGCTACCTTTTTGACAAACCGCCGCAAAGCCGTCCCCGATTTCCACGCCTTTCACGGCGTTAATGCTCATCATTGCGTGGGCAATGTCTGCGTCCAAGCGGTCAAACACAGGTTCGCCCAAGCCAACAGGCACTTGTCTTGCGACAATTTCTAATTTCGCCCCGATGCTGTCGGTGCTTTTGCGAATGCTGTCTAAATATTCTTCTAACTCTTTGATTTGCGAGCGATTTGCGGCGAAAAATGGGTTTTCGTTAATGTATGCTTCGCTTTCAAACTGAATGATTTTGTCGCCGATTTGCGAAACGAATGCCACAATTTTCATGCCGAATGTGTGTTTGAGCCATTTTTTCGCCACAGCTCCAGCAGCCACACGGGCGGCGGTTTCGCGTGCAGAACTTCGCCCGCCGCCGCGATAATCACGAATGCCATATTTATGCCAGTATGTAAAATCGGCGTGTCCAGGGCGAAAAGCGTGGGCAATCGCACCGTAATCTTTACTGCGTTGGTCGGTGTTGCGGATAAACAGGGCAATCGGCGTGCCTGTGGTTTTGCCATCAAACACGCCTGATAAAATTTCCACCGTATCGCTCTCACGGCGTTGCGTTACATAGCGAGAAGTACCAGGACGGCGGCGGTCTAAATCGGGTTGAATATCATCAACGGAAAGCGGCAAATTCGGCGGACAGCCGTCAATCACACAACCGATACCCACGCCATGACTTTCGCCAAAAGTATTCACCCGAAATAATTGCCCCAAAGCATTGCCCGACATATTTTTTCCTAAATAAAAAGATAAAGTGGGGATTTTACTATAATTCAAAGGATTATTCAGGCTGGCTGAAAAACAAAACAGAAACGCCATACAAAAAAGATACTGTCATTACGAGACTTGCAGTAAGGTAAGTCGTAGTAATCTCCTGACCATGGAAAACGGTAATGCAAAAACCTTTCAGGCAGCCTGAATTTAATCCTGTGTCATTGCGAGATTTTTTCGTAGAAAAAATCGTGGCAATCCAGTTTAAGCCGATAGGCTTAAACAAACGCCGATAGGCGTTTTTAACGGCGGTGCAAAAAACCTTGTCTGTTGCCTTTAATTATTTTGAATACTGCCATTACAACGCCTTTGGCGTTGTGTTTTGCCTGTGGCAAAACTGGATTGCCACGCCTTGCCTTACGGCAAGTCTCGCAATGACACACAGTTTAAATTTCAGGCAACCTGAAACCCACGCCAAACGCCCACGCCGCAGGGAGTTTTTTTCTTTTGTCGTCCAGTGTTGTTGTAATAGTACTATTACAAGGGCGTGCTTGCTTGACAAGCACGCCCGTACGGAAATTTTTTTTACCATGAAAGGTTATCACTATGAAAAAAACTTGGCACAAATTGGCAATGGCATTCGTTGCTACTTTGGGATTAAGCAATGCGGCTTGGGCAATAACTGCACCAGAAGCACTCAATACTGCTGGGAGTAAGGCAGTAGAGAGAAAACAAGCTTATTGTAAAAGTAATCCTAATGGAGAAGGTAACGCTCTGTGTTCAGACTCCCTTCGAAAAGTTCAGGAACTCTGCCTTAGTAATAAAAATACACAACACTCGGCAGATGCTTGTATCTTTGCAATAGTTTATGCAATGCATGACGAAATGCCCTTGAGTGCTTTTGCTTTTTCTATAGCAGCTTGTGAGAAAAAAATAGCAAACTCTGCCATTAAGGATGCAGATGTTGGGTGTGCATATGCATTTATGCTGCATGGATTACTCATGGTAAAGAATGATTCAGCACAAGAGGCTATGAGTACGGGAAAAAGACTGTGCAAAAATGAAAATTACAATTCAATCAGGAAGATTTCAAATACGCTTTTAGGAGAGGGAGATGTTGATGCTATATGTGATCCATACAGAAACATGACAAAAAAATAAATTCGCACATTTAACTAATTTATAGTCATTTCACCATTTAGGGAGTTGCTGTAATATTTTTGTAACTCCCTAAATAGATTAAAGGGTTCATTATGAAATATCAGAATAAAATAATAATTTTCTTTGCTTTGTTCTTAGGATTAAATAATTATTCTTTTGGTGAAGAAATAATAAAAATATATAGTCATACTTATGGTTGGGGTAATAGCGTGCGTCTTTCTGTTGTACCTCCATCTGGTAATTATATTATGGGTAATGGAGAAAGTTCATCAGTATTTGCTCCCAAAGAAACGGGGACATACCACTACAATGCCACTATTTTATCTGCTAGTAATAAAATTATCAGAATTTGCTCGGGTTCATTTTCTGTAGGTAGTAACGCTTCATCAATAGAACTTGGTTTTAGCACTACTGATTGTCATGTCAGCATGCACACAACACAATCAAAATCAACGGCAGAAATTATTGATGATTGTATGAATGAGTATTCTTGGAGTAAGGAAATGTGTACAGGAGTTTTTTGGGCAAGTAAAAAAGATATTGCCCAAGCCAAAGAGCATTACAAAAAGGCATGCCATAATAAAGAAGCGATTGCTTGTGCTGAATTAGCACAGAATACAAACGACAAATTACAACAGTTTGATTTATTACTCAAAAGTTGTGATTATGACGGCGGTTTTGTGCGGTATTTTGATACAGATGAAAAAGTTGCGGGTTGTGGTCAAGTAGTAAAAATAATGGCTGATGAACTGGAAAAAAATGGGAAATCAAATCGTTTTAAACAAATGCACAATAAATTGTGTAGCGTGAAAAAACGCAAAGAAGCAGATGAAATAGTAGCTATTTGCAATTTATCTCGATAAAGCGAGCATAAGATGATAGGCTTATCACACACCCGTTTAAATCCCTATTTTCAGGCTACCTGAAAGTTTTTTGCATTGCCGTTCTTCGTAGTCAGGAGATTACTACGAGTGCTACGCACTCTCGTAATGACAGTATCTTTTTTTGTATGGCGTTTTTGTTTTTCAGGCTGCCTGAAATTATTTTTTGCCTTGCCGTTTAAACGCCTTGTGGCGTTTGTTTTGCCTAACGGCAAAACTGGATTGCCACGATTTTTTCTACGAAAAAATCTCGCAATGACACGCAGGATTAAATTTAGGCTGCCTGAAATGGTTTTTGCAACGCCGTTCTTCGTAATCATGAGATTACCACGCCTTGCCTTGCGGCAAGGCTCGTAATGACAGTATCTTTTTTTTCAGGCTGCCTGAAAGAATTTATCAACCGCAATGAAAATCAAACGAAGCGTGTTAAAATACACCGTTTATCATTGTTTTTTCAGGCAGCCTGAAAAATTGTAAGGGTTTGATTTTTATGGCATATCAAGTTTTGGCTCGCAAGTGGCGGCCACGCCGTTTTGCGGATTTAGTGGGGCAAGAACATGTGGTTGGGGCGTTGAAAAACGCTTTGCAACAAGGACGCTTGCACCATGCTTGGCTTTTAACAGGCACGCGTGGCGTGGGCAAAACCACGATTGCACGCATTTTGGCAAAATCGCTGAATTGCGAAAATGCCGAAAATGGCGAGCCGTGCGGCGTGTGTTCGAGTTGCACACAAATTGACGCAGGACGATTTGTCGATTTATTAGAAATTGACGCAGCGTCCAACACGGGCATTGATAATATTCGTGAAGTTCTGGAAAACGCTCAATACGCTCCGACCGTTGGTAAATATAAGGTATATATTATTGACGAAGTGCATATGCTGTCTAAATCGGCGTTTAACGCTATGCTCAAAACGCTGGAAGAGCCGCCCGAACATGTGAAATTTATTCTCGCCACAACCGACCCGCAAAAAGTGCCGATTACGGTGTTAAGCCGCTGCCTGCAATTTGTGCTACGCAATTTAACCGCAGAACAGGTGTTTGGTCGCCTGCAATTTGTGTTAGATGAAGAAAAAATCCCTTATGATAACAATGCCTTACAACTTATCGGCAGAGCCGCCGCAGGTTCAATGCGGGACGCATTAAGCCTGTTAGACCAGTCGATTGCGTTAAGTTCGGGCGAAGTGTCGGAAAACAGTGTGCGTCAAATGTTGGGCGTGGTCGATAGGCGATATTTATTCGATTTGCTCACCGCAATCGCAGGGCAGGACAATGCCGAAGTGTTAGACTGCGTGCAGGAAATGTCGGCTCATTCCGTAGGCTTTGCTACTGTTTTGGACGAGTTGGCGGCATTGCTATTAGATTTGGCAGTAATACACGCCGTGCCTGCGTCTGCCGACCCGAGTGTGGGCGATATTGCCGAAGTGCAAAAACTCGCACAGCAATTATCAGCAGAAGAAATTCAACTTTATTATCAATGTGTTATCAATGGTAAAAAAGATTTACCACTTGCTCCTGATGAATATTCGGGCTTTTTGATGACGGTGTTAAGAATGCTGTCGTTCTCCCCTTTGGCGGCAAGGGAAGTGAAAATCGACCAGCAAATTGACGGCACAGAGTTATCCGACCCAAAATAACCGCCCCTGCTGTTGTGGCAAATAATGGTAGGGGCGAAACAGCGATTAAAGAAAAAGTTTCAGGCAGCCTGAAACCTGAATTCAACCCTGCGTGTCATTGCGAGCCTGAACAAAGTTCAGGCGTGGCAATCCACTCAATGACGCAGTCATTGAGCAACGCCGACAGGCGTTGTAACGACACTGCACAAAACCATTTTAGGCAACCTGAAAATATAAACGAAAACGCCCACAACGCCTACGGCGTTGCTTCAACGCCTAACGGCGTTTCAGTGGATTGCCACGATTTTGCTTCGCAAAATCTCGCAATGACACCAGTAACAGAAACCGCACCGCCACTACACGCAGAAACAACCCTTTCAGGCAGCCTGAACAACACTTCCGTCATTCTAAACGACAGCGAAGAATCTTTTTCCAACAGCAAAGATTTTTCGCCTGTCTCTCCAAGTGACGGTAATATTTCAGGCAGCCTGAAAGAAAATGCTCCCCTTGATTTACCCGAACTCAACGCACAAAACTGGCACATTATTGTGCAGAAACTCACCCCACAATTAGGGGCGAATATGTTATTAGCACAGCATTCATCGTTAGTAAAAGTTGAAGATAATCAAATTACTTTAAGCGTGCATAAAAGTGGGGAATTATTTTGCAAACCTGCCCACTTATCCGCTTTGGGCGAAGTTTTGGCACAGCATTACGGCACGCAAAAAAATATCCAAGTTATTGAATGGCAAGATAATTTTGAAAGTGCCAGCCAAGCCAAACAACGCCATAAGGAAGAACAACAACAACAACGACTAATCGAACTACAACAAGACCCATTTGCCCAGAAATTGCAACAGGTTTTTGGCGGTGTTTGGACAGTGAGCAGTTAGCAGTGAGTAGTGAGCAGTTGTTTTGTTTTGCCTTACGGCAAAACGGATTATTTTTAAGATAACGCTTCGATTTTTCTTTAACTTCACGCACGACTTGCCCCACTTTGTTTCAGGCAGCCTGAAAACAGTTAGCAGTTGTTTTGTTTTTAGATAACGCTTCGATAATATTTTTAGGCTACCTGAAAGAAAAATCGAAGCGTTATCTAAAAAATATCCGTCAAGCCGAAAGGCTTGACTAAATAACTGCTCACTGCTAACTGCTCACTCCTAACTGCGGTATAATCCCCCTTTCAAAAACCCCTGCTTGATTTTCATTATGTCGAACGATTCGCCTAAAATTTTGATTATTGCCCCGTCTTGGATTGGGGATTGTGTGATGGCTCAACCCTTGCTGATGTTGCTCAAACGCCAGCACCCTGATGCGGTGATTGATGTTTTTGCACCCAAGTGGTCATTGGCGGTGATGAAACGCATGGCACAGATCAACGACACCATTGAAAACCCATTCGGTCATGGCGATATTAAACTGTTTGCTCGCTACCGTGTAGGGCGATCGTTGCGTGCCAAAAACTACACGCAGGCGATTGTTTTACCAGGTTCCATAAAATCGGCATTAGTCCCCTACTTTGCCAAAATTCCCAAACGCACAGGTTTTGTCGGCGAAAATCGTTATGGTTTGCTCAACGACATTCGCCCTTTGGACGAATTATTGTTGCCCAAAATGGTTGATAGATTTGCGTCTTTGGCGTTTCTCTCTTCCGACCGCATACCGCAAAATGTTCCCAATCCACATTTAACGGCGGACGAAGTATCGCAACAAGGCTGCCTGAAAAAATTTAATTTAAGTACCGATAAACCCGTGATTGCCATGTGTCCTGGTGCGGAATACGGCGATGCCAAACGCTGGCGAGTGCGTCATTTTGCCGAAACAACCAAACAATGTGTGGCAAAAGGTTATCAAGTTTGGTTTTTCGGCTCAAATAAAGACGCGGACACCGCAGAGCAAATTGTCGAACAATCTGACGGTTTAGGTGTCAATTTATGCGGCAAAACTTCATTAGATGAAGCAGTTGATTTGCTGGCTTTGTCATCTGCCGTAATCTGCAACGATTCAGGCTTAATGCACATTGCCGCCGCACTTAATTTACCGCTGATTGCCATTTACGGATCGTCAAGCCCCGACCACACCCCGCCCTTATCTCATAAAGCCAAAATTCTGTCGCTTAATATGTCGTGCAGCCCTTGCTTTGAACGCACCTGCCCTTTAGGACATACCGATTGCTTGGAAAAACTCACGCCTGATTTGGTGGTGAAGGCTTTGGAAGAGTTAGCAGTTAGAAGTGAGCAGTGAGTAGTTGTTTTGTTTTTACGATAACACTTCGGTTTTACTTTCAGGCTGCCTGAAACCATTTTTAGCGTTGTCGTTATTCGTGATAGACTACCCAAATAAATTGCTTCGTCAGCCTGCAGCTTTCTTGCAATGACGATTATTTTTCAGGCAGCCTGAAAGACTTATCGAAGCGTTATCGAAAAAAATCCGTCAAGCCGCAAGGCTTGACGAAACAACTGCTCACTGCTCACTGCTCACTACTAACTGCTCATTGCTAATTATTCATTGCTCATTTTTATACCGTCTTTTGATATATCGCAATGTAATATAAGATAAGAGTAATTCTCATTTGGAAAGCGATTAAAAAGGAGTATAATCTTCGGCACTGTGATAGGTTGCACAGAAATTTTTTCAACCCTTTGAAAGGAAAATTCCCATGAAAGCTATGGTATATTACGGTAAAGGCGACATTCGTTTTGAAGAACGCCCCAATCCAAAAATCATTGAACCCACAGACGCAATTATTCGTCTGACCAAAGCCACCATTTGCGGTACTGATTTAGGCATTTGGCACGGCAAAAACCCTGAAATCGAACAAGTTGCCCAAGAAAAAACAGGCAAATGGGACGGCAGAATTCTCGGACACGAAGGCATCGGTATCGTGGAAGAAGTAGGTTCTGCCGTTACTCGTTGGAAAAAAGGCGATAAAGTCATCATCGCTTGTACCGCTCACTGCGGCAAATGCGAAAACTGCCAAAAACAACTGTATGCACACTGCCAAAGCGAAGGCGGTAGTTGGATTATGGGCTATATGATTGACGGTACACACGCTGAATATGTCCGCACACCTTGGGCGGATAATTCTTTGTATCCATTACCCGAAGATTTGGACACCGATACCGCTGTATTGTTATCCGACATTCTGCCAACAGGTCATGAAATCGGCGTGCAATATGGTCGTGTGAAACCAGGTCAAACCATCGCCATTATCGGTGCTGGCCCTGTGGGTATGAGTGTGTTGCTCACTTCACAACTGTATTCTCCTGCCACAATCATTATGATTGACTTGGACGACAACCGTTTGGCTATGGCAAAAGAATTGGGTGCCACACACACCGTTAATTCAGGCAAAACCAACGCTGTGGAAGAAGTGATGAAAATCACAGGCGGTCGCGGCGTAGATTGTGCAATGGAAGCCGTAGGCTATCCTGCAACATTCGATATTTGCCAAAAAATCATCAAAGAAGGCGGTCGCTTGGCAAATGTGGGCGTTCATGGACAACCCGTCAATTTTGAAATTGAAAAATTGTGGATTAAAAACATGACCTTAACCACAGGTTTGGTAAATTGTAATACCACAGAAATGCTGCTCAAATCTTGCTGCTCTGGCAAATTGAAACCAGGCAAATTGGCAACCCACCATTTCAAATTCAGCGAAATGGAAGAAGCCTACAAAGTGTTTGAAAAAGCAGCAGACCACAAAGCCATTAAAGTGATGATTGAATACTAATTCATTGTTTTAATTTACTTTGTGAATAAAAAAGACGGTTTTTAAAACCGTCTTTTTTTGTGGGGAAATGGTTTCAGGCTGCCTGAAACGGTTTTTGTGGCATTCGCCCCTTATTTTAACTCTGCTAACACCCTATCCGTTCTCTCCAAAGTGGTTTGGATATACTCATCGTCGTGAGCGGCAGAAACAAAGCCTGCTTCAAATGGGGACGGGGCAAGCGATACACCTGCTTCTAACATTGCGTGGAAAAAGCGTTTGAATAAATCGTTATCCACTTTTTGCATATCGCTGTAATTTTGCGGCAATTTTTCCAAGCCAAAGTAAATGCCAAACATACCGCCCACGCTATCCGCTAACATAGGTACGCCGTGTTTTTGGGCTAATTCGCACCAGCCGTTGATTAACTCTCTTGTTTTGGCAGTTAAGTTTTCGTAAAAGCCGTCTTTTTGAATTAACTCCAAAGTTTTCAAACCTGCGGCAACGGCAACAGGGTTGCCTGAAAGCGTGCCCGCTTGATACACATCGCCCAAAGGTGAGATTTTCGCCATAATATCGACACGCCCGCCAAACGCCGCTAATGGCATACCGCCACCAATGACTTTGCCCATTGTGGTTAAATCGGGCGTAATGTTGTGTATCGACTGGGCACCGTTTAATGCCACACGAAAACCCGTCATCACTTCATCAAAAATCAACACCGCACCGTATTCTTGCGTGAGATTTCTCATCAACTGCATAAAATCAGCAGTCGGTCGCACCAAGTTCATATTGCCTGCAAAAGGTTCAACAATCACGCAAGCGATTTTATTGCCGTATTCACGAAAGGCCTCGTTCAAGGCATAATTATCGTTATAAGGCAAAACCAAAGTGTTACGCGTAAAATCGGCAGGTACACCGCCAGAATTAGGCGTGCCAAAGGTAAGCATACCCGAACCTGCTTTAACTAACAGGCTATCGGAATGACCGTGATAACAGCCTTCAAATTTGATGATTAAATCGCGTCCTGTAAAGCCACGCGCCAAGCGAATGGCACTCATCGTGGCTTCTGTGCCTGAACTGACCAAACGCACTTGCTCCACGCTTGGCACTAACTTGATGATTTCTTTGGCAATATCAATTTCGCCTGCGGTAGGAGCGCCAAACGATAAGCCTGATTCAGCCACTTTGGCAACCGCTTTCACCACTTCGGGGTGAGCGTGTCCGACAATCGCAGGACCCCACGAGCCGATATAGTCGATATAACAGCGGTCGTCTTCGTCCCACACGCACGCTCCTTTGGCACTGCGAATAAAGCGTGGCACGCCGCCCACGCTACCAAACGCACGCACAGGCGAATTAACACCGCCTGGAATATATTGCTTGGCTTGTTCAAATAATGTTTCGTTACGATTCATATCTTGTAATCCAATGGTTCATAGAAAAATTGTGCTAATTTTAATATA
>JAFWRB010000194.1 GCA_017508845.1 Neisseriaceae bacterium
GAAAAAAGGTGTGGATATAAAAATAGATAAAAAAATTCCTATGGGCGGCGGTTTGGGCGGCGGTTCATCAAATGCAGCAACCGTATTAATGGTATTAAATCGGCTGTGGGCGTGTGGTTTAACGCAACAACAACTGATTGATTTGGGTGTCAAACTTGGGGCTGATGTGCCGTTTTTTATCTTTGGCAAAACCGCTTTTGCCAAAGGCATAGGCGAACAATTAACGCCTTTACCGATTGATTTACCGCATTTTGTGATTATTCGCCCGCCTGTTGCGGTTGCGACAAAAGAAATATTTTCGCATTTTGTCTTGACAAGTTCAAATAAGCCTATTAAAATTGACGGTCTTACTGAAAGCATACCGCTTATTAACGACTTACAAAATATTGCCGTTACGCGGTATCCACAAATCGCCCACGCTTTGGCTGTGTTGCAACAATACGGCGAAAAAGCGATGATGACAGGTTCAGGCAGTTGTGTTTTTCTGCAAGTCAAAAGCGGCAAACAAGCACAACAGATTGCGGCACAAATCCAAGCCACGCACCCTGAATACGGCGTTTGGGCGGTGAAGGGTTTGGCTTATCACCCATTAAAAAGTGAGTCGTTCAGTTTAATTAGGTTGAATGATGACACAACTGGGGAGTCGTCAAGTGGTTAAGACACTGGGTTTTGATCCCAGCATGCGAAGGTTCGAATCCTTCCTCCCCAGCCAAATTGATAAAAAATTCCGCATTTTTTAAGTGCGGAATTTTTTTTATTGTTTTATAATTAAGCATTCTTTAACGAAATAAATTTTGTATGGAGTTTTTATTATGAGTAATAACAAGCAAAGCAAGAAACTAACTTTCATTAAAGAAAGCTTTGACTCACCTATCAGGAGGCTACCACAAAATCACAAACCAACACCCCAGACACCTAATAGTGGCAATGACAAATTACAACAAACCACCAACAATGCAGAAAAACAATAAAATGAATTAAATTACGATATGAACATTCTTGAAAATTTGCAGGCACTTTGTGCATCTAATTTATTTCCTACTTTAATTGGTACCTTAGTTGGTGCCTTAATTGGTGCCTGTGTATCCCTTACTGTTGCTAAAAGAACAATTTTAGCAAGTTTCGGCTCGCAAGAAATGCAAGATTATAATGCTATTAAAGATTTAGAACAAAAAATATTCGATTGTGAAATTGATAAAGAAAAAGAGGAGAATGAAAAGATAAAAAAACTTTATGAAGATAAATTAGAAATATTATGGCTTCAATATAGAAATACATTTGAAGCATTGTGCGGGAGATATTTATCAAAAGTTGATAAAATTGATAAAGAAAATTTCAGAAAAATGTATAAAAAATATATTACAGATTTAATTGAAAATGATCAAAAACTTGAGAATGCCGAACAGAAATACAACCCATTGACTTCCGTATTTGACGCAACCATAACAGTTTATAAAGAGTTGAAATTAAATAAGCCCAAAATGAACTGTTTTTGTTGGTATTTTTGCCGTCGTAAATTTTAAAAAATAAATGCTCAATAACAACGTAAGACAGCATTATAAGCAAAAAACCTATCGCATTTAATTTTGGAGATTACGATACATTACACCGCAAGATGCATAACTTTAATTATTCTGTTCATTTTTCATAGTTAGAAGATTACTACGCCGTGCTTACGGCACGGCTCGCAATGACGAATTCCCTGCACGGGAAGTGCTTTCAGGCTGCCTGAAATTAAAACACATCCCCAAAAAAATAGCGTAAAATATCGGCTCGTTTGCTTTCCAAAGGATATGGCAAATGTGTTCAACCCAAGCAACGCAACAGACAGGCAGTTCTGATATGGCAAAATACGATAATTTAATGGTTTTCACAGGCAATGCAAACCCCGCATTAGCACAAAAAGTCGCCAAACATTTGGATATTTCCATCGGCGATATTAAAGTCAGCCGTTTTTCAGACGGCGAAGTGGCTGTGGAATTGTTAGAAAATGTACGCGGTCGCGATGTATTTATCTTGCAATCCACTTGTGCCCCCACAAACGACAACTTAATGGAAGTTTTGACTATGGCAGACGCTTTGCGTCGTGCGTCCGCAGGTCGCATTACCGCCGCCATTCCCTATTTTGGTTATGCACGCCAAGACCGCCGTCCGCGTTCGGCAAGGGTGCCGATTACTGCCAAATTAGTGGCAAATATGTTGCGTTCCGCAGGCATAGACCGCATTCTCACCGTAGATTTGCACGCTGACCAAATTCAAGGCTTTTTTGATATTCCAGTGGATAATATTTACGCCACACCGCTTTTAACCCACGATATTGTGCAACAAAAAATCGACAACTTAACCGTAGTCAGCCCCGATATGGGCGGCGTGGTGCGTGCTCGTGCGGTTGCCAAAGTGTTGGGTGCGGATTTGGCGATTATCGACAAACGCCGCCCCAAAGCAAATGTGGCAGAAGTGATGAACATTATCGGCGACATTGACGGCAGAGCCTGCCTGATTATTGACGATATGATTGACACCGCCAATACGCTGTGCAAAGCCGCCGCCGCATTGAAAGAACGCGGTGCCGCCAAAGTGTTAGCCTACGCCACACACCCAGTGTTTTCAGGCGAAGCCGTCAGCCGCATTGCCGAATCCAACCTTGACCAAGTGGTCGTAACCGACACCATTCCCCTGTCGGACGCAGCAGCCGAATGCAAAAAAATTCGCCAAGTGAGTATTTCGGGCTTGTTAGCCGAAACACTCCGCCGCATTAGCAACGAAGAATCGGTATCGTATTTATTTAACGAAGATGTTTCCGCCGCCACTGTGGCTCGCTTTTTGGATTAAATATAAAATGTATTCAGGCAGCCTGAAAGGTTTTTCTGCCTTTCAGGCTGCCTGAATTTGTACTTATATGTTGTTTTTATTCAAAACGGCACTCGATGTCTTTTCTCTAAAATAACGCTATCACTTGTCCGTGCTTTTTTATGGCGTTTTCAGGCAGCCTGAACGCATAAATTTAGACAAAATGTCTAAAATATATTTATTTGACAAAAAATATTTCCTGATATACAATTCAATCCGTCAGAAACTTTAATTTTTAGATAAAATGTCCAAAAATCAGTTAAACATTGATGAAATTGTCCAATTTTTTGGCGGTGTGGCAAAGTTAGCCAAAGACAGTGCCCTGTTTTTGCCTGATAATCCCATTTCGACTGCGGCAATCTATAAATGGAAAAGTCGTGGTTCGATTCCTATGTCGCAGTTAGCCAAATTAACACAATTAGCAAACGCACAAGGACGAGATTTTAATATTAACTTATTGATAAACAATAAAAATATGGAGCAGACAATGATAGCAAACAATAATCGTGTGGTGATTTTTGACACCACACTGCGAGACGGTGAGCAGTCGCCTGGTGCGGCGATGACGCGTGAAGAAAAGGTGCGTGTGGCACGCCAGTTAGAAAAATTAGGCGTGGATATTATGGAAGCAGGCTTTGCCGCCGCAAGCCCTGGTGATTTTGCGGCGATTGCGGAAATTGCGTCCGTCATTCAACACTCAACCGTGTGTTCTTTGGCACGAGCCACTGAAAACGATGTTCGCCGTGCGGGCGAAGCGATTGCCGCAGCCAACCGCCGCCGTATTCACACTTTTATCGCAACCAGCCCCATTCATATGGAACATAAACTGAAAATGCAGCCTGATAAAGTGGTTCAGGCAGCCATTGCCGCGATAAAATTAGCCAAAGAATATACCGATGATATTGAATTTTCTTGCGAAGACGCAACGCGTTCGGATTTGGGCTTTTTGGCAGAAATTTGTTCAGCGGCGATTGAAGCAGGGGCAACCACGATTAACATTCCTGACACAGTGGGCTATTCCGTGCCGTCTGTAACCGAACGCTTTTTCCGTGAGTTAATCACGCGTACCAAAGGCGGTAACAGTGTGATTTGGTCGGCACATTGCCACAACGATTTGGGTTTGGCAGTGTCAAATTCTTTGGCAGCAGTGCAGGGCGGTGCCAGACAAATTGAATGTACCATCAATGGGTTAGGCGAGCGAGCAGGTAATGCGTCTTTGGAAGAAATTGTTATGGCTCTGAAAACTCGCCACGATGTGTTCGGCTTGGAAACAGGCATAGACACCAAACAAATTGTGCCTGCGTCTAAATTAGTTTCAACCATTACAGGCTATCCCGTGCAACCGAATAAAGCGATTGTCGGGGCGAACGCCTTTGCCCACGAATCGGGCATACACCAAGACGGCGTTTTAAAATGTCGTGAAACCTACGAAATTATGTCGGCTGAAAGCGTGGGCTGGGCAACCAACCGTTTGAGTTTGGGCAAATTATCAGGACGCAACGCATTCCGCACTAAATTAGCGGAAATCGGCATTAAATTAGAAAGCGAAGAAGCCTTAAATGCGGCGTTTGCACGCTTCAAAGAATTAGCCGATAAAAAACGCGAAATTTTTGACGAAGACTTACACGCACTCGTATCAGACGAAATGGCAGGACGCACGGCGGACGATTATAAATATATCTCTTTAAAATGCCGTATCGAAACAGGCGAAATGCCGAATGTGGCTTTGGTGTTTGCCAAAGACGGCAAAGAATATGCGTGCGAAAGCGATGGTTCAGGTCCAGTTGATGCGGCGTTCAAAGCGATTGAAAGCGTGGTCGAAAGCGGTGCAGAACTGTTGCTGTATTCCGTCAATGCCGTAACCGCAGGCACGGAAAGTCAAGGCGAAGTTACCGTACGGCTATCCAAAGACGGCAGAATCGTCAATGGACAAGGAGCCGACACCGACATTATCGCCGCCAGTGCGAAAGCCTATTTATCGGCATTGAATAAACTCAAACAAAGCGTGGCAAAATTAAAAGCACAAGGCGTGTAAAAGGGTTTCAGGCAGCCTGAAAGGTTTTTTTCAGGCTGCCTGAAATTTTTTCTTCATAAAATACCTGAAATCAATCGTTATTTAGTGCTATGATTAGCGGTTTCCCGATAATTTTCGGTTCGTAATCGAGCATATTGTATTTAACTTATTGAATACAATATATATTTTCTTAAAAACACATTCATATTAGGAGAATCCTGATGAAATCACCTGTTCGTGTTGCCGTTACTGGTGCGGCTGGTCAAATTGGTTATGCTTTGTTGTTCCGCATTGCTTCTGGCGAAATGTTAGGCAAAGACCAACCTGTTATTTTGCAATTATTGGACTTGCCCCAAGCACAAAACGCTGTGAAAGGCGTGATGATGGAATTGCAAGACTGTGCATTCCCGCTTTTGGCAGGTATGGTTGCGTCTGACGACCCAGAAGTGGCGTTCAAAGACGCAGACATTGCCATTTTAGTGGGTGCCAGACCTCGCAGCAAAGGTATGGAGCGTGCAGACTTATTGCAAGCCAACGCCGCTATTTTCACCGTACAAGGTGCGGCTTTGAATAAAGTTGCTAATCGCAATGTAAAAGTTTTGGTAGTGGGCAACCCTGCGAATACCAACGCTTATATCGCCATGAAATCTGCTCCTGATTTACCTGCGAAAAACTTTACCGCTATGTTGCGTTTGGATCACAACCGTGCATTAAGCCAGTTGTCTGAAAAAACAGGCAAACCAGTGGCTGCCATCGAAAAAATGTGCGTTTGGGGCAACCACAGCCCGTCTATGTATGCTGATTATCGTTTTGCCACGATTGACGGAGTAAGCGTTAAAGAGATGATTAACGACCACGAATGGTATGCCAACACATTCTTGCCAACTGTGGGCAAACGCGGTGCAGCCATTATTGAAGCACGCGGTTTATCTTCTGCCGCATCTGCCGCTAATGCCGCCATCGACCACATTCGCGACTGGGTGTTAGGCACCAACGGCAAATGGGTTACGATGGGCGTGCCGTCTGACGGCTCTTATGGCATTGAAAAAGAGATTATCAGCGGTTTCCCTGTAACCTGCGAAAACGGCGAATACAAAATCGTTCAAGGCTTGGAAATTGACGCATTCAGTCAAGGCTTAATCGACAAAACCATTGCCGAATTAAAAGAAGAACAAGCAGGTGTGGCTCATTTGTTGAAATAATCTATATTGTTAGATTGAAAAAACACCTTTCAGGCAGCCTGAAAGGTGTTTTTTTATATTTCAGGCTGAAATCTTTGCAAAAATAAATGTAATCGTTATAGGGTGGGCTTTCCAGCCCACCAACAACGCCGATAGGCGTTAATTACTTATTGAGATTAAAGAAAATTCCGCCCTGTCGGGCGGTTGGTGGGCAGGAATGCCCACCCTATAACAGACGCTTTTTTTGTTTTCAATTGAGTTTTGCAAAAGTTTCAGGCTACCTGAAAAAACTACTGTCATTACGAGCCTTGATGAAATCAAGGCGTAGTAATCTCCTGGCTATGGAAAACGGCAACACAAAAACCCTTTCAGGCAGCCTGAATAATAACGAGCAACAATAAAAAACGCCCCAAAGGGCGTTTTTTAATATCCTTTTATATTCAATTTTTTATACGCATCGCAACCTTGTTGAAAGCCTAAATCACAGGCTTTGCCATAATATTCTTTGGCAGTGGATTTATTTTGCCGTTTTCCTTGACCATTGCTATACAATACGCCGAGATTAAAGCAACCTTCTGCAACACCGCCATTACAGGCTTGTTCATACAATTTAGCGGCTTGGGCGTAGTTTTGTTTCACACCTTTGCCTTTTTCATACAACAAACCGAGATTAAAGCAACTATCTGCAACACCGTCATTACAGGCTTGTTCAAACAGTTTAGTGGCTTGGGCATAGTTTTGTTTCACACCTTGACCGTTGGCATACGCATTACCGAGATTAAAGCAACCGCCTGCAACACCGCCATGACAGGCTTGTTCAAAGAGTTTAGCGGCTTGGGCATAGTTTTGTTTCACACCTTGACCGTTGTCATACAACAAGCCGAGATTAGAGCAACCTCCTGCAACACCGCCATGACAGGCTTGTTCAAACAATTTAGCGGCTTGGGCATAGTTTTGTTTCACACCTTGACCGTTGTTATACGCATCACCGAGATTAAAGCAACCGTCTGCATCACCGCCATGACAGGCTTGTTCATAAAGTTTAGCGGCTTGAGCATAGTTTTGTTTGACACCTTGACCGTTTTTATACAACAAGCCGAGATTATAGCAACCGACTGCAACACCACTATTACAGGCTTGTTCCATGAGTTTAGCGGCTTGGGTGTAATTGCCTTGTTTGTAGGCATTAACACCTTGATAAAATAAATCTTTTGCACTTTCTGCCATTGCTAATGGCGTTAAGGTGAAAGAAAATACAGCAGTGAGTAATAAAAGTTTGCGTTTCATATTTTGAGTACTCCGTTATCAGTATAAAAAGATAAATTTTTCAGGCAGCCTGAAAAGGTTATTCTACACCTTTTTGCTCGCACTTCGTTTTTGCTCGCAATGACGAATTCCCTGCACGGAAAGTGCTTTCAGGCTGCCTGAAAGCCTAATTTATATGAGTTCTATCAAAAAAAACGCATATATTTTGGGGAAAAATGGCGGTTTGTGTTACAATTCTGCCGACTTTTTGAACGATGAACACAAAGGTATGTAACTATGGCAAAGAAAAAACTGACCGAAAAAGACATTTTGGCATGGAACGGTCCAGAAGAAGATTATATGAACGAAGCCCATTTGGCGTTTTTCAAACAAAAACTTCTTAAATTACAAGAAGATATTATCAATAAAGCCACAGGCACTGCCGATTATCTACAAAAAGACCAAGAAGCCACGCCCGACCCTGCCGACCGTGCTACTTTGGAAGAAGAACACTCTTTGGAATTGCGTACCCGCGACCGCGAACGCAAGTTGTTAAACAAAGTGCAAGCGTCCTTGCGACAAATTGAAGAAGGCAGTTACGGCTACTGTGCCGATACGGGCGAGCCGATAGGCTTGCAACGCTTGTTAATTCGCCCCACAGCCACGCTGTCAGTCGAAGCCCAAGAACGCCGCGAACAGATGAAAAAACAATTTGCGGATTGATTGTATTTTATTTTTTCAGGCAGCCTAAATATTCAGGCTGCCTGAAACCTATTTAAGGATATAAACGATGATTTGGCACAAACAGTGGATTTTTGGTAACTGGAAAATGAATGGCAATCAGGCGGATAATGCCGCTCTGTTGCAGGGGTTACGAAGTGTTTCTCACGACAATGCCCATATCGGCATTGCAACTCCGTTTCCTTACTTATCGCAAGCCGTGCAGGTTTTGGCAGACAGTCCGATTTGGGTTGGTAGCCAAGATTGTAGTCAATTTGCCGAAAAAGGGGCTTACACAGGCGAAGTTTCTGCCACAATGCTCAAAGACTGCGGTGCAAACTTTGTTTTAATCGGACATTCCGAACGAAGAACTTATTTTAACGAACAAAATCAAATACTTCGTAAAAAAATCGACAACGCATTAGCAAATGATTTAATCCCCATTTTATGCGTGGGCGAAACGCTCGAACAGCGACAATCAGGGCAAGAGATGGCTGTGGTTGCCGAGCAATTAGCGGTTTTGCAAGGCTTATCCGTTAATCATATTGCCGTAGCGTATGAACCCGTGTGGGCAATCGGCACAGGTGTAGTGGCGAACGCCGAACAAATCGCCGCTATGCACGCATTTATTCACAAAGAAATCTTGTCAATAATGGGGGAAAATGTTACAATCCGTACCCTTTACGGTGGCAGTGTGAATGCAAATAATGCCGCCGATATTTTATCGATTGACAAAGTGAATGGTGCGTTAGTAGGCGGTGCGTCTTTGAAAGCAGACGCGTTTTCTGCCATTATCGCCAACGCACAAACGGAATAACAATGGAAGCATTTAAAACCCTGATTTGGTTGGTGAATATTTTTTCTGCGATTGCGGTGATTTTTTTGGTGTTAATGCAACACGGCAAAGGAGCAGATGCAGGTGCGGCTTTTGGTACAGGCAGTGCGCAAGGCGTGTTTGGTGCGTCTGGTTCTGCTAACTTTTTAAGCCGCAGCACAGCGATTGCCGCCGTGGTGTTTTTCTGCACCTGCTTGGCATTAGCCTATGTGCATGCGAATAAAAATACAGGCGGTTTGGACTTTAACACCGCTCCTGCCCAAACCGCACCAGCAACGCCCCCTGCTACACCTGCACAGCAAGGTGGCGGTCAGCCGGTTATTCCTGAATAAGGTTTTTGGTTTTTTATATA
>JAFWRB010000195.1 GCA_017508845.1 Neisseriaceae bacterium
GTCAGGTTGCAATAAGGCGGAAACTGATAACAGAGCAAACGGTGCGTGGGTGTAAATTTGTATCACAGGCGAACGCACCAAACCACGCCGTGTGGCAGGAAAGGTGAGTTGGACAGCGTGGCGTGCGTTGTCTTTGGTGTCCAATAATTGCATTTCTTGTTGTTTGAAATGCGTGTCGCCATTGTCATCAAGCACAAAACGCAGATACACTCGACAATGCCGCATATTTTTGGCTCGCACTGAAACGCCAACAACCGCATTTTCGCCGACAAAACATTCGTTGTTTTCAATGCGTAACAGGGTTGCCCCATAAAGTTGCCACACGGCTTGTAATGATGCCCAAATGGCAAAGGCTAAAATCCAAAAAGCCAGTAAATAAGCGATATTCAGCGTATAGTTCATCGCCAAAACCCAAGCAGCGGCAGCAATCGCTAACATTCCCCAACCCAAACCTGTGGGTCGAATGGTTAAGTGTTTCAACGATAGGGGCTCGTTGTCGTGTATGGCAATGGTTTTCATTGTTCTCATTTTTCAGGTTGCCTGAAAGTTACAAATCGTATAATTTTTTTATTTCATCAATATTGATAGAAAAGTTAATTGATTTGTACTTGGGAATAATTTTATTGAAGATATTATTAATCAAGTCGGATTTTACTTCTTTTGTGCCATTATGAAACGCTCGATGACAGGTAGGGCATAATGAAACGATATTTTCAACACAATCTACATTTATTTTGTATTTTTTCCATATTTCTTGTTGATATTTTACAGGCACAAAATGGTGTGCTTCCATAAAATTTTTATTTGTCTTTGCAGATATAAATGTTTCGTGGTGTG
The DNA here is from genome assembly GCA_017508845.1 of Neisseriaceae bacterium. GTDB lineage: Bacteria > Pseudomonadota > Gammaproteobacteria > Burkholderiales > Neisseriaceae > RGIG9985. Next base: position 838 of record JAFWRB010000195.1, read on the forward strand.
GATTGTTTTCACAAGAATAATATGCCCTTTCAATGGCTACTTTTCCTAATAATGGATTTCTTCGATATTTTCTACTAATTGCAGTTTCATCATAACGAATAGGTGCAATTAAATGAGCACCATTAGCAACATTTGTATTCACATTATCATCATTGATACTGTCAATCTTGCTAATATAGTTGTCGTCTTTTTCTTCTTCTGTTTCTTCTGTTTCAATAATTTCACTTTTATAAACATTTAACTCATTAAAATTTATTTGTTCTTTAGGTTCATCTATTAAATTAACATCAAACCCTTGAATATTATAAAGAAAATATGAATAATCAACATCACGAAAAAGAATTTCGTGTAATTCTTCAATATCATATTTTTTCATAAAGTTAAAATCGAAATAATCATCAAAAATAGGATTAATAGAAATGGTTGATTGTTCAATATTAAATAGTTTAATATTGTTTTTAATTAAAGTTAATACCCTACTACGATCTTTGTATCTTGTAACAAAAGAAGAAATAGGGGAATTGTTAGCAATATGATAAACTGCTTGTTCCCATTGAGAATAGTCATTACAAGTTAAAATATAAGTGTATAAATGGTCGATTGATACACTATTTATATGGTGCACATTTTTTAATTCTTTCAAAACCTTATATATAAATATAACTGGTAAAATATGATAATCTTGATTATTATTTGCTGTATCTACAATAGAATGTATTTTTAACTTTAATATTTGTTCTGTAATAATTTTATTGTATTCATACAAATTAAGATTTGGATTGATAGTTTTTAATTTATCATATACCGCTGTTGTCTTTTCTTCATTATATTGCCCACCTTTCTTATAAAAAGGAGTTTTAGTAATCAAACCAAAAAATTGCGGTATAACCAAAGTCCTATGTCTATCTGTGGTTATTCCGTATTCAGTATGATGCTCACTGAAATAATGTTCAATATTCGTACTTTCTCTATTTGGAATATTTTCAAACAGATTAGTTGCTTGAATAATTTCATTAAAATTACTCACAGTTTGTTTGGTAAAAACCCAAGAAGAGCCATCATTCAATGTTTTCAAATATTCGTCAGCATTCATCATTTAATATCTCCTGAACAACCATTCCAAAAAAATAAGCCAATTTGGGTGGAACTGCATTACCAATTTGTTTATAAACAGAAGTTTTATTTCCCAAAAACCTAAAACTATCAGGAAAACTTTGCAATCTTGCTCCTTCTCTTGGTGATAATGTTCTATTTTCAATAGGATGAATAAAACGACCACCAGAAGGCGTATCAAATCTTGTTGTAATTGTTGGTGCAACTCCATTTTTGTCTAATCGACCATATGCTCCACTATGAACAGATTTAATATTATCTTTTAATTTTGTCCAATTTTCTCCAGCAGAAATTTGTTTCATTCTTTTAATGGCAATTTCATTATGATTTGGTTTTATATGATTAAAAGTTTCACCTTGCAAATTTGATAAAAACTCCTGATATTGATTTTGTGGTTTTAAGTTGATAATATCACCATTTTCATTTTCTTTTTGCAAATTAGAAATAGCGTCCCAAACAGTTACACTATCAAAAAAATGCGGATATTTATTTAAAACAATAAGTTTTGTTTTATTGATATAAAAATCAATATCTATTTTTTTATTTAAAAAACCTAAAATAAATACTCTTTCCCTTTGTTGTGGAATACCATAATCTTTTGCTTTGACAATAATACTTTTTAGATAATATCTATCTCCATTAAAGTTGTTTTCATCTGAAAAAACATCAATAATTTGATTAAATATTTCTCCTTTTTCCATTGTTAAAATACCTTTAACATTTTCAAAAATAAATATTTTGGGTTTAACTTGCTGAACCACTTTCATATAATATTTAAATAAATAATTTCTTGGATCATCCAAAAAATTATTTTTTCTTATCCTCGCTCCTGCCATTGAAAATCCTTGACAAGGAGGTCCACCGATAACAATATTTGCTTCGTATTGAGAAAAATCTGTTTCTTCAACTACTTGCTTAATATCATTAGCATACATAATTGTATTTAAATGGTTGTAAGAATAGGTTTCAGCAATTTGCTTATCATATTCAACAGCCGCAACGATATTAAATCCAGCCTGTTCAAAACCATTAGAAAAGCCACCAGCACCAGAAAACAAATCAATAACATTTTTTTTAATCATTTAATTCACCTGCTGAACGATAATATAATTGATATTTTTTTATATAATTTAACTCATTCTCTGTTAGATTATATAATTTTGACAATTCATCGTCAATTAAATCGATATATTGCTTACATAATCTGTGTTTGTATTCATACATTGCCTGTTTGGTATCAATTTTTACCTTTGTTATTTCTAACATATCATTCAATTTTACTGATAATTTTTTAAAAATATCTGCTTGCCATTTAGAAATATTTGGAATATAAAAACTTTCCAATTCTTTATTTGTAATATGCCAACAATCAGAAACCTTAATCCAATAAAACCAATATAAATTTGAATTTAATATGCAATTTATTAAATGAACATAATTTTCATCGTAATAAATTATTGAATATTCATTACTGTTATACGGTTCTTTGATAAAAGACTTAATCCAAAATGTTGCTCTTTTATTCAAATATATAGCATATTCTTTATTTTCTACTTGTTTAGAAATAATAGACTGACCTTTCAAATGAATTTTACTAAATATATCATTCTCTATTTGACTTGATAATTTTGGATAAAAATCACTTTGGCAAAATTTATTTTCTACCATATCATTACTATTAAAAAGATCATTTCTTTCTGACTTATACCAATATTTGTAATCAGAAGTATAAACAAGATGCGATGATTTTAGGTCGTCACATTTTTGAGCGATAATTATATTTAATTTTTGATGAACACCCATAAATAAGCAGTCTGGTCTATCCGAATAACTTAATATAAATTGCCTTAATGTATTTTTCTGAACATAATCCCTGATTTTTTTCATTCGTGTAGTGGAAACATAAGAAATCGGCACAATGTAACCCATTACTCCATTAGTTTCAAGCAAATCAATACTATTGTGCAATACATCTGCGTATAAATTGCCATACTTTACATAATCAGCATACTCAACAATTCTTCTTTCAATATATGGAGGATTGCCAATTATTAACTGATAATTATTTTGAATTTTATGGTACGATTTAATAAAATTTAGATAATAAAAATTTAATTCCAAACAATGATATATTTTTTCAATATCAATAGTTCTACTTAAAGATAATACACTAAACAATAATCGTATCTTTGTAATATAAATAGAATATTTATCTATATCGTTACCGTATATAGAATTAATAATTCTATAAATATCATTATCACTAATTTTTTTATTTATTTTCAATAAAATATCAATTTTGCACTCAAATAATTTAACCAGAAATGCACCAGTACCACAAGTTGGATCTAGTGTTTTAAAATCAACAATAAAATTATATAAATCTGGTTGATTTTTGATAATTTTTGATAATTCCTTTTTAATTTCATTCACATTTTTTATAAAAAATTTTTGATTTATTTTTTGTGAAATAAGTTGATACAACGAATTATAAATAATATATTCTGTTACATCTCCTGGTGTATAATAAACACCTTTGTTTTTTCTAATATTGGTTTTTTCATTAGTCTTTTCCAATTCTTGATGAAATTGTACCGTATCAATATTATGTTTTATCAATGAATATATTAAATGACGATGATACTCTTCAATGGAGGGCATACTTTTTAATAACTTTAATAATTCATCGTTACTCTTGCTTATATTTTGTTTTAAAAAATTTAAATCGATGCACTGTTTGTTTTTAATATCATAATTATAAATATAATGTATAGAACTATCCAAATCAGAATTAAAATACTTTTTTAATTCTTGATTTATATATTTTGTTTCATCTTGTGTGTACAACTGAGAAGAAACTGTAAAACTTAAATCTATGTATGCCATTTTTTTGGAAAATAATCAATAAAATTTTATGTTTAAGCCACACAACCTTTTATCTGCACAAACAACTTGCAAAATAAAATATATATCCACCTAATACTGTATTAACCTAACATTGTAACAAAATTACACATTTCTTTCAGGCAGCCTGAAAAGGTGATGATTTGGGTTGTTTCACGAATATTTTTGAATTGCGTTTATTTTCAATATATTGCTTGCGGCGAATGGCTGGTAATGCGTTTAAGTCGGACGCTTCAAAGCCCCTTTCTAAAAACCAGTCAGCGGTGCGTGTGGTCAGAGCGAATAGTTGTGTTAATCCTTGTTTGACTGCCATATTTTCAATGGATTGTAACAGCAAATCGCCATAGCCCATTCCACGCCCTTTGTCGGACACTGCCAAGCAGTAAATTTCGCCTGCCTTGTCTGCTGCAAAGGATTTTAGGGCGGCACAGCCATATACCAAACGGTCGTGTTCGGCGATGACAAATTCAGCCAAATGGCGTTCAATGTCGTTTTTGGTGCGTGGCAATAGGTTGCCGCGTTGAATTAACGGTTCGATTAACCGCATTAAATCGGGAATATCACGCACTTCGGCTGGGCGAATTTGCGTGAGTGAATTGTTTGCCAAAGCCGTGCCAAAACCTGTGCGAGTGAAAAGTTCTTTGAGCAACGCTCCGTCTTCTCTGCCGTCTATAATTTGTACGCGTGAAACGCCGTTTTTTAAGGCAGTTTGGGCTGCCTGAAAAGACCGCATAATGTCTTCATGTTGCGGATTTTTTTGACAATATTGTAATGCGTCTTTAATGGATAAATCTGGAATAACGGCGTTTTCTTCATCACGAATGCCGTTTGCTCGACATAAAAATACTAATTTTTCTGCACCTAATGCAGACGCTATGGCGGCAGCGGTTTCAGGCAACGATAAATTATACGAAATGCCGCCCACAGAATGTCCCACAGGACTGATTAACACAATTTGATTATTCGCCAAACAGCGTTTGATTTGCTCGCTATCAATCTTACGCACTTGCCCTGTGCGTTGCATATCCACGCCGTCTAAAACGCCCAAAGGTTGTGCCAAAATAAAATTGCCGCCTGCAATCGACAGTTTCGTGGTATTCGCAGGCGTATTCAGAAAACACATACCGAGTGCGGCTTCAATATCCAAACGCAATGAACCGCACGAGCGTTTGATTTCTTCCATTGCCTCATGCGTGGTTACACGATAATCACGCACATAATCGCCTGCCATACCGTTGTCTTCTAAAAAGCCACGCACGCCGTGAATCAGCACAATTTTCATACCCAAACTGTTGAGCAAGGCTATATCGCGAGCCAAGCGGGGAAAATTTTGATGACGCACAATGTGGCTGCCCACTGACAGCACAATGGTTTTGCCGTTTAAGTAATGAATATACGGTGCGGCCTCACGAAAGGCGGAAATAAAATTAGTGTCCATTTTATTTCATCTGCAAAATAATGTAGAAGAGTTGCATAATCAGCACAATCAACGCCACAAGGCTGGCAACTGTCCAGTTAAATTCATCTCGTGTTGCAGGCGGTTCGGCAGGCGGTGGCGGATAATGATACGGATTGGGCATCGGATTATAGCCGTAATAAGCAGGCGGCATAGGCACTTGCCCAGTCGGCATCATACCTGGCAGAAAATGCGGATTAATCGGCTGCTGAAAAGGCGGCGGCATTTGCGAAAAATCGTTTAACGCAGGCGGCGGCATTTGCGGCTCATTCACCGCATTAAATTCAGGCGGCGGCGGTGTTTCTTCTGCCGCTTTTTGTTCTTCAAGTTCTTGTTTTTTCTTCTCTTCTTCTTCCGCCTGTTTTTTGGCTCTTGCCTCTTCTTCGGCTTTGCGTTTTTCTTCTGCCGCCGCTTCTTTTTCGGCTTTGGCTTGTTCTTTTGCGTCAATTTTCGCTTGTTTTTTCTCTTCTTTTTGGCGTAAGCGTTCGGCTTTGGCTTTTTCTTTTTCCGCTAAATTAGCATACCATTCTTTATCTTCGGTTTCTTTTTTGGCTTTTTCTTCCGCTTTTTCTTGTTCGATTTGGGCTTTTTCGGCTTTATATTCAGCCGATTGATTGTAAGGCACATCGGCTTCATCGTGTTTATGCGAACCGAATAAAGACGAAAAAAACGATTTTTTCTTCGGTTTTTCTTCCGCAACTTTGGGTTCTATGCGAATTTGTGGTTCGGGTTGTGGCGGCGGTGTATTTTCCGCAGGCTTTTGCATAGTTTGAGCCGCACTTGGTGCAACAGGTTTCTGCACTGCCTGCGACTGAACATTAGGAGCGGCTTTTTGCGTTGCCGTAGGCATTTGTTGCAGGGAATCATTCGCTTGGAAAATATTGTGGCAGGAACTGCACACAACCAAGCCGTCCGCCGCCGACAAATGCTGCTCGGTAATGCGGAATTTAGATTTACACGAAGGACAAGTGGTAATAAACATAAAACAAATCAAATAAAGATATTCGCAAAGGGTTAAGGTTATGAAAATTTGCAGAAAAAATCAAGAAAATAAGGAAAATAATTTTTCAGGCAGCCTGAAAAATCAAAACAGCAACACCATACAAAAAACTACTGTCATTGTCGTGCTATTGCGTAATAGAATGGCGTAGTAATCTCCGCACGCAAGAAGAACGGCATTACAAAATATTTTCAGGCTGCCCGAAAGTGTTTTGTCCGTTACTACGATTATCTTATCTTCGGCAAATGCCAGCCGAATTTGACGGCAAGCATTCTTAATGCCACAACAAAAACGGTACAAATCAATACCGCAACGGCTTGTGGCACAATCGGTAACAGCAAAACATACGCAATCGCCCCCACAATGGACGCTGTGGCGTAAATTTGTTCAACCAAAATAGACGGCGTTAAACCCGCTAATATATCGCGTACCAAGCCGCCGCCGACACCTGTCATGACGCCCACAAATACCAATAAAAAATAATTGCCGCCAAAACCTGCCGCAATCGCTGTGTTAATGCCAACCGCCGTAAAAACGCCCAAGCCGACTGCGTCTAAAAAGTTCATCAATTTTTCATATTTATCAATAAAATGGCTTTCTAAAATGTATTTATTAACATACACCAAAGCAAACAATAAACAGCCTGTGCCAACCGCTAACAAGGCGTATGTGGCATTGATAAACATTTTCGGCGGACGAATGCCCAAAACAACATCACGCAAAAAACCGCCGCCCAAAGCAGTGGTCATAGATAATGCAATCACGCCGAATAAATCCATATTTTTGCGAATGGCAACCAAAGCCCCCGATGACGCAAAGGCAATGGTGCCAATCAGTTCCGCCGCATAAATCACGGAGTTTGAGTATTCCACGATTTTTTTTCCGTTAAAAATAAATCTCATTTTAACTTTTTTCAGGCTGCCTGAAATAGTAAAATAACGCCTTTTAATATATTTTCGTTGTAAAAAAATGAGTAAAGTCATTACGATAGCAAGCCGTGAAAGCGTTTTGGCAATGTGGCAAGCGAATTTTGTGAAAAGTCGCTTGGAAAGTTTGTATCCTGATTACACCATTCAAATTTTGGGTATGACCACAAAGGGGGACCAAATTTTGGATAGAACGCTCTCCAAAGTAGGCGGAAAAGGATTATTTGTCAAAGAGTTAGAAACTGCTTTGGCAGATGGAAAAGCGGATTTAGCCGTTCATTCCCTAAAAGATGTGCCTATGGAATTGCCTGACGGTTTTGACTTGGCAGCGGTGTGCGAACGAGCCAATCCGAATGACGCATTTGTATCGAATAAGTATGCAAATTTATTCGATTTGCCTGAAAAAGCGATTGTCGGCACTTCATCTTTGCGGCGTGAAGCCCAGTTGCGTGCCCGATTTCCGCATTTAGACATTCGTCCTTTGCGGGGCAATGTGCAAACGCGTTTGCGTAAATTAGATGACGGCGAATATGACGCCATTATTTTAGCAGCGGCAGGTTTGGAACGCTTGGGTTTGGCAGACAGAATACGCAGTCAAATTCTGCCCGAAGACAGCCTACCTGCGGCAGGTCAAGGAGCGTTAGGCATTGAAATTGCTACACACCGTGATGATATGCGTGAAATTTTAGCCCCCTTAAATCACGCATTAACAGCCGATTGCACCACTGCCGAACGCTCGTTAGCAAGGGTTTTAGGCGGTTCTTGCCAAGTGCCATTAGCCGCATACGCCACACTGGCGGAAGATGATATTCTCTCTTTGCGTGGCTTGGTTGCTCGTCCTGACGGTTCAAGCGTACTGATTGCCCAAGCGTCCGCCCCACGCCGTTATGCGGAACAATTAGGCAGAGCCGTGGCGAAATTATTAGAAGATGACGGTGCCAAAGAATTGATTGCCGAAGTGTTAGCAGGGCAATAACGCCGTAATAACGATAAAATGCTTTTCAGGCAGCCTGAAAAATGACCACACCCCCCCTACTTGTGATAACGCGTCCCATTGAGCGTTCCCAAAAACTGTTGCATTTTTGCCAACAAAACGATTTTGCGTGCGAAATTTCTCCGCTTTTAAAAGTTGAGCCGATTGCCGATATTTCAGGCAGCCTGAAAAAGCAAATTAAAAACGCCGATGTTTTGTTTTTTGTCAGTCCCACAGCGGTTGAAATATGCTCTCAATACATTGATTTATATAACGAAAATAAAACTTTTGCTACCGTGGGCAAAGCAACCGAAATTGCCTTACAAAACCAAAAAGCCAGCCCCATTTTGTCGCCTGATGACGGTAACGATTCCGAAGCAGTGTTAAAACTTTCTTTTTGGCAAAAAAACACAGGTAAGATATTGATTATTCGTGGCGAAAATGGTCGTGCATTTCTGGGTGAAGAACTCTCCAAAATGGGCTGGCAGGTTGATTATGCCGATATTTATCGCCGCATCGAAACGCCGCCCGAACCACAACTTTTTGCACGATTGTCCGACTATTCAGGTAAAATAGCAGTGGTACTTTTTTCAGCACAAATGTGCCGTTTGTGGTTAAACGCCATACCCACAAAATATGCCAAAAAAATGAAAAAATTGCTATACTTAACCGTTCATCACCGTATAGGCGATATGCTCAAACAAGCAGGGTGCGAAAAAGTTATTGATTGCGAAAATGAACAAGCCATAATGAAAATACTCAAAAATCAATGGGGTAAATCGTGAAACACTTTTCAAATGAAGGCAGATTGTTAAGCACAAGAAAAATTTTGCCCGAAGACAAACAGGGAATGTCATTAGAACAGTCTGATTTTATGGCGATTTCTTTGCAAGAAATCGGCGTCGAGCCTGTACAGGAAGAACCTGCGGTGCAAGTGATGCCTAATATTGTGTCTAATCGCGATAAAAAATCAAATAAAAATCAACAAGAAATCAAAAAAGAAAAAATTATTCAAAAAAATCAAGAAAATAAACAAGATAAACCCAAACACAGCAAAGCAAATCCTAATGCAGGCAGTGTTGCTCACCGTGTTTTAGATAAATGGGGCATAGACCGCAAAACCGCCGCCGCAATGACTGCCGCAGGCTACGCACCGTTTGACGCACAAAAAAATATGCCCAAAAACATTCGTTCAGGCAGACAGAAAAAAGAAAATACACAAGCCGCCGAAGAAATGTTGCAACAAACATTTCAAGCCCCCTATCAGCCGATTGAAGACCCTGAACCCAAACCCGTTGTGCCTGAAAAACCCAAAAAAGTCGCCAAAAACAATAAAAAAAGCAAAACCAAAGCCAAAAAAGGCAGTGCAAGTCAGGCAGTGGAATCCTTAAAATGGGCAGTAGAAAACAGTCCTGCCAAGCAACAACGCCGCATATCCGCAGATATTCAATCCGCAGATAAAGCGGTTGCAAAATTATTTCGTTCGCAACGGCAAATGCCGCCCTTACAACCGATGGGCGAAGACGAATTGCCTTTGGTCGAACAAAAACACCACACCATTTCCGCCGCCGAACTGAAAGCCGCACTTCTGCCTCATCAAGAAGAAATCAGTCGCAACAAGGGTTTGAAAGCGGTAAAATTGCCTAAACCCAAAACCAAAATCAAACTGCCCGAACGCAAAAACAAAGCGTCTGCCGTACAAGCAGTTGAAGCCCTGCGTTGGGCTGTGGAACACAATCCTAACAAATCCAAAAGGCAACCTGAAAAACCGATGCCGCCATTAAAGCCGATGGACGAAGACGAAAAACCCTTAACAGAACAAACCCACCACCCCATTTCCGCCGCAGAATTGCAAGCAGTGGCAATTGATGAAGAAAGAAGAAATTAACAATAGGCTGCCTGAAATTTTAATTATATTCTTCCTTTTGCCATGCTTTTAATGCCATTTGTACCATTTCTGCCGAAAAGCCGCGATAGAGCATAAAGCGGTAGGTTTTTTGTTGTTCTTGTGGTGATAGTTTGTGTGGTGTGCCTAATTTTTTATGCAAAATGGCTACGGCCGTGGCAAGTTGTGTTTCTTTATCGGGCAAAAATTCGCTTGCGTCTTGTAAATTCACACCTTTTTGTTTTAGGTTTTCTATCAACCGTCCATTACCGTATTTTGCTTGTTTGCTGTGGATAAAATTTTCGCTAAATCGTTTATCGGATTGCAAATTTTTCTCTTGCAAACGCTTTAAAACGCTTGCAATATCGTTTTGATTATTTGTATATTGTGTTAATTTTTGTTGCAATTCATAACGCGTATATTCTCGCCGCGATAGATAATCTAACGCTTTGTTATATAATTCTTTTTGCGATAAGGGTTCAGGCAGCCTGAACAGTTTTGAGTAGGTCATAATAATCTTTTCAATTCAAAATAAGACAAGACGGCGAAGTCGCAGACAGTATAAATAATACGGCAAGACAAGCCAACGCAGGTAGATTTTGAAATGGAACGACTATAATACGGCAAGACGAGCCAACGCCGTATTATTTTGAAGTCAAAAGATTATATAATTGCCCAAAGTGGTTTATGACATAATCAGGTTTGGTTTCTTCGTTTTGCACCAATTCATTCATTTTTCCGTAGCCAAACGACACGCCGATAACGGGGCAGCCTGCGTTTTTGGCGGCGAGTATATCGTTTTTGGAATCGCCTACCATTAACAAATTTTCTGGGGCAATGTTCAGCACTTCACAAATA
>JAFWRB010000196.1 GCA_017508845.1 Neisseriaceae bacterium
CCAACGCAAGACATAAGGATTGAACCAATATCTTTTTTGGGAGTAAAAAATGAAAACACAAAAGTTTGCATTAAGCGTTATGGCTGTTAGCCTGATGTCTGCTATGTCTTATGCGGCAAATGAAGAATCTCCTTTCTCTTTGCCATCGCATTTAACAGCCCCCATGCTGGTTGAAACCGTTGATGCATCGCGTGATGTAACCGAAACATTCAGACAAGAGGGTTCCACCACCGTCTCCACTGCCACTGGTGTCAAACCCAACATTATGTTGTACATTGACGATTCAGGTTCAATGTGTGAGGGTGGTCGCTGTCAAACCCGACCCATAACCGAATTTAATCGACTTAACGAAACAAACCCCACTCTGATGTCTTGGTGTAACTACAACTACAAGACACACAAGTTAGACAGTGTGTATAACAACGAATGGGGGGTGTATACCAACTGTAAGCACAATCACTCCTATTTCGTTCGAGACCAAGGCAGTCGTATGAAAGTGGTAACCGACTCTGTTACCGACTTATTAAATGCTCCTGACCCAAAAAATCCAGGAAAAACCTATGCTGATATGGCAAACTGGGGTGTATTCTGGATGAATACCGCAGGTATTCCTATCAATTATCCATCGCCTAACAAAAATGTGCATATCATCAACGATACTTCCGTGAATGATGTGAAAACGGTTTTAGAAACCGCAGTAGCACCCAATGCCAGAACCCCATTAGGTGCGGGTTATGTGCGTGCTACCGACTGGTTGGCGCGTAGTCTGCAATATCGTTGCCAAAAATCTTATTTGGTAATGTACACCGACGGTGCTGCTAATGACGGTAAGTTAAAAGCACTTATTTCATCTGGTCATGTGCCATTGTGGAAAAACTTTAATAATCCGCGTAATATCGACTACTCTGGTACTGCCTACCTATACGAATTAGGTAATTATCTGCACAATTTGGACTTTAAATCAGCCAAAGACGGCTATGATAAAGCCAATAAATCGTGGGACGACCCAATGTTTAAAGACCAAAAAATCACCACTTTTGTGATGATTGCCGATGGTCAAAGTAGACAAGTCCAAGATGACACCAAAAAAATGGCAACCCAAAATGTACGCGATGCCGATGGTAATCCCATTCAAACAGCTTGGACGGTTAGTGATGATCCAACCGCTTTGCACAATGCATTCCAAAAAATCTTCTCCAGCATTGCCAACTCGCAAACACAAAATGTGCCAGGTGCGGTGTCGCAAACCCAAGACTCGCGTGTTCGTCAAGAAGGAGATCCACAAGCAGGTGGCGGTTGGTCTGTGGATGGAGAAAAGAAATCTTATGCTGCCATTAACCCTGCGGTTACAGGCAGTCAAGGTGAGGTAGTACCCAGCGAAGCCGCAACCGTGTATGTTTATCCCCATCTGCGTGCATCGGAATTGCGTTTTTACAAAGTGAATGAACAAGGCGTAGAGGGCTTTGGTTTAGACGCAGATGAAAATGCTTACACCACTCCTTCACTGACTGTAAATCGCTACCGCTTGTTTAGTAATGCAACGGGTGTTAAATGTTTCCACGATAGTTGCCCCAATAACTTTGTCAGCAATGCAGATGTGGGCTTGCCAGCAGTAACCAATGGCAGAACAGACGAATGGAAACAAGCCATGTTGCCGTGGATTTCTCGTCGCTATTCAGATGCAGTAATCAAGCAAAGAGTAACCAGTAACGGTTATGAAACCGAATACCGTGAGCGTGATGCTGCCGAATACGGTATGGGTGATGTGATTAACTCTAATGTGGTGGCTGCGGGTAGATTGGTGGGCAATGACCCTGCTAACAGACGAGCTTTGTTCTTGCTCACTAATGCCAATGACGGTATGGCGTATATTTTCCAATATACAGGCGATGCCCAACACCCGTATGACTTAAAAACCAACTACATTCCCACTGCCATGCCGCGTCAGAGTGTTACAGACACGGTGGGTACATACTACCCGCACATTGCCCACCCAAACTATGTAACGGCAGAAGAATATCCACATTTATATATGATGGACGGTACCATCACCGCACAAACGGTGAATTTATTCAACGATGGTTCGCCTAATTCCTCCTACACATATGCTGTGGGCAATATGGGACGCGGTGCACGCGGTATGTATGCTTTGGATTTGGAATCAGCCAGCAAAAGAAGCGATGATTCCATTGCCTTAACAAACAAGGTCAGTGGGCAAAAAGAAGATATGGTGATGTTTGAAAAAACCGCTCGCGATGATAATGCTTTGGGTTACACCGTTCCCACTTCGACCGCTGGTCGTGTGAAAGGGGGCGACTCCGTGCATTTGGCTACATTTGTTGCCAGCGGCTATGCTTACCCAAGCGTGAAAACCCAAGAAAGTGCCTTGTACATTTACAATATGTTTGGTGGCAAGGATTTTGGCATCAATGGCGGTACCACCAACAAAAACACAGGTGAATTGCTGAAAAAAGTAACTGTGGGTAACACAGGCGGTTTGTCTGCCCCCACCTTGTTAGATATTAACTATGACGGCACGGTGGATTATGTCTTTGCAGGCGACTATGAAGGCAATATGTGGCGTTTTGATGTACGCAATATCGACAATGGGGTTCCATACACAAAAATCTTTGAACCTGCCAATAAATGGATCAATGTCCCCGAGTCCAAAGATGCAACAAAAACGGTGGAACGCCCTGCACGCCCAATCACTTCTGCACCTGCCATTGCCAACCACGATAATGGTAACTATGTGATTATCTTCGGTACAGGTAGCGATTTGTACAGCGATGATTTACACACCAAACGCCGACAAGCCGTTTATGGTATCTACCAAAGTTTTAACTTTGCAGGCGATATGGGAGTTACTTCATCGGACAAAAATGCGATTAAGGTAGGCACGGTAAATGAGTCGGAACTGCAAACACAAGACTTTATTCCTTCGCCTGACGGAGATATTACCAAACGCTATGTAACCAACAACCCCATTGGCAAAGACGACAAAAATCCAGGTTATCCAGGCTGGAAATTGTTCTTGGATAACGATAATGGCGAACGCGTGGTTACCAAACCTGTGGTTGCGTTAAACACCGTGTATCTGACAACGCGTTGGTATAAGGAAAACGAGCCTCAATTCCAAGGTGGTGATTTTGACCCAACAAACATTGACCCCAATGTTTGGATACAAGGCAAAACAGAAGGCGGTCCTTCTGAGGAACAACTACAACTGTGTTTGAGTAGTGCAGGAGATGGAGAGGGTGGTTGGAGCGAATGGAAAGACGACCCTAATACAGGTAGCGGTGGCAACACAGGAGGCGGTTCATCTGTTACCAATGACCCCTGTGTAAGTACAAGCACAACCAGCAACATTTTCCGCACTTGCGAATATTCTTACAAGGAACGCACGCAGTACACGCGTTCAACACCGGGTGAAGTGGAATCGAAATCGGCTTTGATTCAAATTTCATCACATAATGGCGGTGCCATTATTGAAAGTGAAAGACGCGCATCTGGTTTGAGTTTCTTGGCTGCATTTGAAGGTGAGTCGAGTACTTATGGTTATTTGGCTTCACAAAGCTTTGACGGCATTTTGGCAATGACCATTACGGGTTGGACTTTCTTAAATACCAAAGACCTATCAGGTGATACCGTTACTTCCAACGCCACCACACAAGGTGATGTTAGTGGTTCTGGATATTTACTTGATCCGAATCCATTACCATACCCTGTTAATAAGAATTGGATGAAATGCGGTGGTGGTGCCGATGAGGCAGGTGGTAGTTTGGTTTGGACAACTACTGCAGGTCAGCAAGGTGTAAGTGCCATTCGTGGTGCCACAATGATGTGTTGTGTGAAACGCATCTCTTGGCGTGAAATCTTCTAACTTGGTGATAAAACAAACCGCCCAATGTTTTGGGCGGTTTGTTTGTTGCTTAAAAAACCTTTCAGGCTGCCTGAAAGGTTTTGTGAGATTTATGCTAACTTCGCTAACTGCTGTTTGATTTTGTCCGCTTTGTCAGTTAAACCTGCTAACTCTTCTTTATCTTTGGCAACCAAGTGAGCAGGGGCTTTTTCGGTGTAGCCTGGTTTCGACAGTTTGGCATTGAGTTTGTCTAATGCTTTTTGCAATTTTTCTAACTCTTTATTCAACCGTGCGGTTTCGGCGGCTTTGTCGATTTCCACTTTCAGCATAAGCCGTGCATTTGCGGCAACGGCAACGGGTGCGTCTTCGTCTGGTGGCAGACTGTCCATTAAACGCACTTCGGTCAGTTTCGCTAAACTCGGCAAATAGGGCAGAATGGCGGATAAATCGTCCTTGCTCTCTAATAATAAAGGGGCTTTTACGGACGGTGCAATACCCATTTCGCCACGCAAATTGCGAATGGCATTTACCACTTCTTGCAATGTTGCCATTGTTAAGAGGCTGCCTGAAACTTGTTTTTCCTGATATTCAGGATATTTCGCTAACATAATGCTATCAGTCGTTTTGACATTTGCTAACGGTGCAACCGTTTGCCAAATTTCTTCGGTAATAAACGGAATTAAGGGGTGTAACAAGCGTAAAACACTTTCTAACACTTGCAACAGAACAAATCGTGTGGTTTGCTGTTGTTGTGATAAGCCGTTTTGTATTTGAATTTTGGCAAGTTCCAAATACCAGTCGCAATATTCATTCCACACAAATTCATATAAATTTTGTGCCGCTAAATCAATACGATAAGTGTCAAACGCCTCACTTGTTGTTTGGGTAACTTCATTCAAACGCGATAAAATCCATTCATCGGCAAATGAATATTGTTGTTTGTTTTCAATCGCTTGATTTTCGCAGTTCATCAGCACAAATCGTGCGGCGTTCCACAGTTTATTGCAGAAATTGCGATAGCCCTCGCAGCGTTTGAAGTCGAAATTCACCGAACGCCCCAAAGACGCATAACTTGCCATTGTCATACGCAATGCGTCTGTGCCATAAGCAGGAATACCGTTAGGAAACAATTTTTCAGTGGCATGAATGACTTGCGGGGCCTTTTCTGGACGGCGAAGCCCACGGGTTCTCTTTTCTAAAAGGCGTTCTAAATCAATACCTTCAATTAAATCCACAGGGTCAATCACATTGCCTTCGGACTTGGACATTTTTTTGCCCTCGTGGTCGCGAACAATGCCGTGAATATACACATCCTTAAACGGCACGCGTCCTGTGAAATGGGTTGTCATAAAAATCATACGACACACCCAGAAGAAGATGATTTCATAACCTGTAACCAAAACATTAGACGGCAAAAAGGCTTGCAATTCAGGCGTATTCTGTGTTTCACCCGTCCAGCCTAATGTGGAAAACGGAACAAGTGCGGAAGAAAACCAAGTATCCAAAACATCTTCGTCTTGGCGTAAATTCAGGCTGCCTGAAACTTTTTGGGCTTCTTCTAAACTTCGTGCTACAAACACATTGCCGTTTTCGTCATACCAAGCAGGAATGCGGTGTCCCCACCACAGTTGGCGAGAAATGCACCAGTCTTGAATGTTGTTCATCCACTGGTTGTAAGTATTCACCCAGTTTTCAGGCACAAATTTAACCGCACTGCTTGCCACCGCTTTTTTGGCTTTATCCGCCAAAGATAAACCTTGATAGGGCGACTTTATATCGTCCTGTTTGGGCGTGGCACTCATTGCCACAAACCACTGGTCGGTGAGCATAGGCTCAATCACACTGCCTGTGCGGTCGCCTTTTGGTGTCATCAGTTTATGGTCGTCAATTTTAACCAGCAAACCCTGCGTTTCTAAATCTTCAACAATGAGTTTTCGTGCCACATAACGGTCTTTGCCTGCGTATTTTTCAGGTAGCCTGAAACTTTCTTTCGCTTTGCCGTCAAACGAAAAAACGCCTGCATTGTCAGCAATTTTAGCAGTTAAATCAAAAACCGAAATCAAATCCGTATTATGGCGTTTGCCCACTTGATAATCGTTAAAATCGTGTGCTGGCGTGATTTTTACGCAACCTGTGCCAAAATCTTTTTCCACATATTCATCGGCAATAGTCGGAATTTCACGCCCAGTTAAAGGTAAAATCACCTTTTTGCCGATTAAGTTTTTATAGCGTTCGTCCGCTGGATTGACCGCCACAGCCACATCGCCTAACAGCGTTTCAGGACGCGTGGTAGCCACAATCAAACCGTCCGCAGGATTATCGACAAAAGGATAGCGAATGTGCCACATTTTGCCATTTTCTTCGACACTTTCCACTTCCAAATCCGACACCGCCGTGCCGAGAACTGGGTCCCAATTTACCAAGCGTTTGCCACGATAAATCAAACCTTGCTCATAAAGACGCACAAATACTTCGGTAACGACTTCTGCTAAATTGTCGTCCATCGTAAAATATTCTTTATCCCAATCAACCGAACAGCCGACACGGCGAATTTGCGAAGTGATTGTTCCGCCAGACTCTTCTTTCCACGCCCAAATTTTTTCTAAAAATTTTTCACGCCCCAAATCGTGCCGAGAAATATTTTGAGCCGCCAACTGGCGTTCCACCACAATTTGCGTAGCAATCCCTGCGTGGTCCGAACCAGGAATCCAGCAAGTGTTTTCGCCTTTCATTCGGTGATAACGCGTCAAAGCGTCCATAATCGTCTGATTAAACGCATGCCCCATATGCAATGTGCCCGTTACATTCGGCGGCGGCAGTTGAATAGCAAATGATTTATCGCCACGCATTGTGGGGCGAAAATAACCTTGCTCTTCCCAGTGTTTGTACCAGTTTTGCTCAATGTCATTCGGTGAATAAGTCTTGTTTTGCATTTTGGTGTTTGAAAATAAAAAATCAAAAGGGGAAATTATACTTGATTTAAGCAGTTTCAGGCAGCCTGAATGATGTTGTTATTGTCCATTTACTGCAAAAATCAAGCGTTACATTTGATGAATTGAATTTTACTGTACAAAAATTATCTTACTCAAAATCTGTTTAAATATTTCATGCAATAATCTTTCATAAAATCAATATCTTGTATTTGTTTTAATAAACCATTCAATGGGTGATTGGGCGGTATTTTTTGGCGGTTTTGTATGCTGATTAACAAGGTTAAAGCAGAATCTTCCATAAATTGTTCGTCTATCACGGCTTGGGCGATTTCATTGTCGTTCATTAAAATAAATTCTGCTACTTCGCCGTCTTTGTTCTGCGGCGTAAAGTTTTCAGGCAGCCTTAAATCGTATAAATATAAAATCTCTCGGTGCAAACCGCGATGAACAGGGCGTAGGCTGAATACTTTTCCGTTTTCGGTTAAGTTTTGTGTAAATGATGACGGCACGCCTGCTTCTTCAAAACTTTCTCGCACCATAGCGGTGTGTGGCGTTTCGCCTGCGGCTATGCCGCCACCTGCAGTGGTGTCTAATTTATTAGGGGCAACAGCCTTGGTGCTACTTCGTTTGCCTATCCAGTAATATCGCTCCCCTGCCCTTTCAACCCAAGCATTCAAATGTATGGCGTGGCTTAAAAAACCCAATGGGCGAAAGGCGGAGCGTTCTAATGCAAATAAAGGGCTGCCTGAAATATCGCAAACGCTGTACTTTTCATCTCGCCAGCCATTGTATAAGCCGTTATCGTGCCATTGGCGTGCGGCATTTTGCAGCGTGTCGGCGACTTCTTGCCACGACATATTGTCCAATATAAAACATTCTTCATCGGCTACGACAGTGTCAATGTCTTGCCTAATGCAATTTGCAAAGGTTTGATTGAGTAAGCCCAAATAAACACCGTTAATGCGAAACGGCATAAAGGCTTTTAAGTCAGGTGTCAGGCGGTGTTTGAGTGTTTCAAAAACGCCATCGCATAAATCAGTGGAAAGGTAAGTCATTGTTTTTCTTTTTTTAAGTTTAGGTTTTCAGGCTGCCTGAAAATATTTTCTTTTGTCATATTTATAATGGGCGTTTAATATTAAAGCAGTGATGATTGTGGCAGGTAATGCCGCCATAAAAGTTCCCATCATCGCAGCAAAAAATGAATGTTCATCAGGTAGAAAAATAGCAATCAATCCAACAGTTACGGCAATAATAATGGAGAAAATAAAAGCACATATTATTTTCTTTCCTATGGTTGGACAATATTTTTCTAATATCCAAGTAAAAATAACATTGGGCACGATAGATATAATATACAGACCTATAAAAATTGTCATAAAAGTAATAAAAAACCGCAGTTGATAATTAACAACGAATGACACCCATATCATTACACCTATCTCTATAATCGTCATCAACAATGGCACGCATAATGTTCCCAAAATAATTCGCATTATTTTCTGCC
The DNA here is from genome assembly GCA_017508845.1 of Neisseriaceae bacterium. Taxonomy (GTDB): domain Bacteria; phylum Pseudomonadota; class Gammaproteobacteria; order Burkholderiales; family Neisseriaceae; genus RGIG9985. The sequence continues at coordinate 8,300 of JAFWRB010000196.1, forward strand.
CTTTTGTGGGCTGGTAATCTTGTTCAGGCTGCATGTAATATGTGGATTTAGGCGGTGCGTATGGATTTTCATCTGTCATTTTTTTGCTCCTTTATTGTCATCATTTCATATTTTCAGGCTGCCTGAAAAATGACAATTATTTAATCATCAACGCTATCACATAATAAATCGCCCCTGCCAATACCATAGCGGCGGGGAAGGTGAAAAGCCACGCCAATAGGATATTGCGAATGGTGCTGATTTTTAAGCCTGATTTATTGGCAACCGCCGCTCCTGCAACCGCTGACGATAAAATCTGCGTAGTGGAAACGGGCAAACCTGCCACATTCGCAACGGCAATGCCTGCGGCTGTGGTTACTTGCGCACATACGCCTTGTGCATAAGTCATATGTTCTTTGCCTATGCCCTCGCCAACAGTTTTCACTACACGCTTCCAGCCTATCATCGTGCCTAATCCCAAAGCGGACGCAATGGCAAAAATCACCCACAATGGGGCATATTCTGTAGTGCTATTTAAATCGGCATACAATTTTTTCAAATATTCTTGTTGAGCAGGGTCAGTGTGTTCGTTGTCTGCCAACAGTTTGGCTGATGACGCTAAACACAATAAACTGCGGCGAACTTGCCAGCGTTGTTGATTATTCAAGGATTGAATATCGGGATTTTTGAAAGACAATATATTTAATTGTTGAAAATGTTTTTGAATATCCGATACTTGGCAGTGATTAGCATTATTCACCACAATATGCGGCGGAAATTGCCCGCTAATCCACGCTTGATTTTCTTCGGCAAATAAGGCTAATTGCTGGGAGGCATACAAAGAGCGTTCTAATTGATAACGGTCGGCGTGGGTGTTAATCAAAAATTGTGTGGGCAGAAGACAAATGAGCGTGAGCATCATTAAACCAATGCCCTTTTGACCGTCATTTGAACCATGCGCAAAACTCACACACGCCGATGAAATAATTAGCAAAACACGCGTCCAAAACGGCGGGTGCTTTCTGCCTTTGACATCACTACGAAAATGCGGCGTCTGGTGTATTTTGCTGGTCGGCAAATATTTACGCACCAACCACAATAAAATAAACGCCAAGAAAAAACCCGAAATCGGCGACAACAACAAAGATAAACCAACATCAATCGCCTTATCCCAGTTAATGCCATCAATCACCGAAGTATCTGTCAGATAAGCGTGAATAATGCCCACGCCCACAATAGAACCAATCAGCGTATGCGAAGAAGACGCAGGCAAACCAAAATACCAAGTCCCCAAATTCCACACAATCGCCCCAATTAAAATGGCAAAAATCATGGCAATCAAACCGCGACTGTCGCCTGATGTAAGTATATCCACAGGCAGCAAATGCACAATCGCATACGCCACAGCCAAACCGCCACTAATTACGCCCAAAAAATTAAACAAACCCGACATTGCCACAGCACGCCAAGGCGATAACGATTGGGTATAAATTACCGTTGCCACAGCGTTTGCGGTGTCGTGAAAACCATTGATAAATTCAAAAAACAGCACTAAAAACAAGGAGAAACACAAGAGTGCTAACGACTGCCAAGATAGTGCAAGTAATAGGTCGTACATAACGGCATAAGCGTTAAGAAACAATAAACCGCTATTGTCAGATATATTGGGCAATAGGTCAAATTTAATTGTTGTGTAAGGCGAAAAAACGCGTTCAGTTTGCTTAAATTTTATTCAGTATTGCTAACAAGTCAGTTTCAGGCTGCCTGAAAACTATAATCGGTTCAGACCAAAAGCAGACAAGGCGGTTTTACGCAGACAGTATAAATGATACGGCAAGGAAAACCAACGCTGTATGTTTTTGGTATGAACCGATTATAATTATTCTGCGTATTTCTTTTTGCGAAAACCTTCAATTAAAATTAATCCTGCCCCAATACAAATAAAACTATCGGCAATATTAAACGCAGGATAATAATGATTGCCTAAATAAAACAATAAAAAATCGACCACTTGACCGTGAATTAAACGGTCAATAACATTACCAATGGCACCGCCCACAATCATCATTGAACCAATTGAACCTAATTGCCCAAAATGTTTTTTAAAAACGGCATAAATTAAATAAAAACTCACCACAACGGCTAAAATTAAAAAGAAATATTTTTGCCAACCATTTTGATTAGACAAAAAACTAAACGCCGCCCCTGGATTAAATACCAAAGTTAAATCAAAAAAATCAGGAATAATATTCACCCGCTCGCCATATTGAAAATGTTTTAATATGGCAAACTTAGTTATTTGGTCAAAAATAATCACAAATACAGACAATAAAATCAATAAAATATTTCTTTTCATTTAGTTTATTCCCAAATTCAAAAGTAAAACGGATAGTTCTTCGCTAACAGTATAAATAATACGACAAGGCTCGGCATACTCATTTCAATTTTGAAGTTAATTGACTATAATTTATTCAAATGGCATATCTCACCTTTATAATTAGGATACGCACGACCGTCATTGGCACGCATTTCTAATTTTCCGTCTTTGCCCACAAAAAATACCATATTGTCCCCCTTGTCATCTAATTGAATTAAACCCACACCGTCTAATCGCCATTTGAATTTTCCACGCACAACCTGCGGCGAAAATTGAATACTGCCCACTTTTTCGGTTTTCATTTGGTAATGAAAATCTTCGGATAAAACAATTTCCAATTCAATACGATTACAATCCGCACAAGGCAAAACCCCACGATAAGTGCCAGACCAAGCCGAACTTTCTTGCATTTTCACTGCCTGTGCAGATTTTTTTTCAGATAGATTTTGATTGCAGGCAAGCAACAAAGATAATAAAAAAATACAGTAAATGCGCAATAACATCAACCTTCCTTATTGTTATACTCTCTGAAAAACACTTAAACAAACAAAAGTAAAAACAATTCTATTCTTTCACTTTGAAATGGATAAACGATATTCCACCTGTTTCAGCCACCCAAAAACCTTCAGCACCTAAACTTGGTATTTCATGATCTCCTATTAAAAATACTTCTACACCTTTCATTTCGGGTTGCATAGACAATTCTGCTAATTGATCTAAAAATTGCACTTGTAACTTTAGATTACGACATAACATATTATCCTTAATATCATATTTATTACAATCAAAACGATGATTCGTAATATCTAATTCACTATATGGATGATGCGATGTGAGTGTTAGCCAATACACAAATGCTTTATCATTATTTTTAAATTCTTGTATTACCAAATCAAAAAGTTCGCTATCACAAGTACCATGAAAAGAATGGCATTGTTTCTTATCCAAAGTATCTTCACCAAAAATCATTTTTTGAAAACCTAATTTAGGATAAGTAATACGGCGTTTATACATATAAGACGATGCACCATGAAAAGAAACAGTTTTATAACCTTGTACTTTTAATTGTTGTGGCACACAATCAGCAAATTCTCGATCATCAGTTTTACTAAAATCAAATCCGTTTTCAAAAGATTTGCGACATAATTCCCTAAATTCAGCCGATAATGTTGAACGCCTTGCTTTGAGCATACCATCTTCGATAAATTCAAAATTATCTGATTGATTATAAAGTTCTTGGAAAATAACTTTTTGGGTTTCTTTATTTTTCAATGCACCAAAAGATTCTGCTACAATAAATAAAATCTTTGAATTGTATGGCTTCTTCACATAATCCATACCAATTGTATCAAAATCCTCATACGGATGTAGCGTTGCATCGGAAAGTAAAAATTTAGCGAAATTTCCGCTTAATATATGTTTATAAGCAGAAAATTGACTGTTAATATAAAAAGGATGCGTACTCCAAATACCATCCTCACCTGCGGGTTCATCTTTGTACTTCCAAGCATAAAATACGCCTGCATAGCCGTATAGCAATAACATAAAAACAGCAAAGACAACAGGATAATATTTTTGCTGATTTTTATTTAAAAACCAAGCCGTACATACAATAAAAATCATACAAAAAACCAATACACAAGTTAATATCAAGTATAATTTCGGTCCAATAAAAACAAATGGCAATAAATCCATAATCATTGCTACATCTAAAAATGGAAAAAATTTTAATAATAACAAATGGGTTTCAATTAACATTAATGCAATAAATACCAAAACACCCAAAATACGAATAAAACGATTTCGAAACAACAGTAATAGGCAAGGTAATATGTAATCAATATTGATAATTAGTCTTGTGGCATGTAAATAATAAGCCATACCAAAGAAAATAATATTAGGCAGCAGGAATGATAAGATAAATTTGGATAATAATTTTCCATCACAAGGTGGAAATGTGCGTTCGTTGGATAATTGCAAAAATGACATGTTTATTACTCCTTAATTTTAAAATGTGCAAAAGCACTGCGATACAATTTAATGGTTTGATAAACATCATTTTCAAATGCAGGTGGCATATGATCGCCCACAATCAATACTTCCACGCCTTTCATTTCAGGTTGCTTGGATAATTCGGCTAATAAATCCATAAATTGTGTTTGCATTTGAATATTACGACAAATAGTTGTATTGCTATCAATACTAAATTTTGCACAATCAAAACGATAATTAAAAATATCTTTTTCACTATATGGATAATGTGAAGTCAAAGTTAGCCAATATACTAATGCTGTATCATTATGGGCAAATTCTTGGGCTATCATTGGAAAAATTTCACTATCACAAGTACCTTTAAACGAATGACAGCGTTTTTTATCTTGCATGTGTTCATTGAATACGATTTTTTGAAAACCCAATTTGGGATATAAATTTTTGCGGTGGTACATTGAAGAGGCCGCAGCCTGAAAAGCAATGGTGTGATAACCCTGTTTGCTTAATACTTGTGGTAAGCAGACGGCAAAGTCTTCCTCATTAAAATGACGCGTATCGTGTCCATTATGCAACAGCAAATTACATAATTCACGAATTTCGCCTTGTACCGTTGCTCCGTTAATATAAACTTCATCAATCGTTAAAAATTCATATAAATCTTTTTGTTCTCTGATTTTACGAAATACTTCTTGTTGTGCTGATTCATTTTTTAGGCTGCCTAATGATTCTGCCACAATCAGTAATATTTTTTGATTGTAAGGTTGTTTTATATGAACAGATGCTCTTTGATATTCACCATTAGGATAGTATTCGGATAATTCTGAAGGTTCTAATAAGGCTTTTGCAAATCTACTCGACATTGAATCGGAAATAGAATACGCTTGACTGTGAATATAAAAATAATCACTGACAAAAGAATCATTTGATTTGTTAATATACTTAAAATTACCCATATAGCCAAATAAATAAAACGCAATAAATGCTATTATTGAAAAAATAATCGCATAAGTTTTTTGTGCTTTTTTATTTAATCTCCAAGCAGATAATGGCAGAATAAACAACAACACAATCAACAGACTATATAAGAAAATATATTCTTTGGGTGCATCAAATACAAAAGGCAGAAAATCTCTTAATGCGGCTAAATCTAAAAACTGGAAAAATTGCGTAATAATTGTAAATGCGTCTGATAATATAACGCCAACATATAAAATAACGCCTGTAATACGAATAAATCTGTTATTAAATACTAATAATAAACAAGGAAAAATATAATCTATATTGATTAAAGGACGAGCAGCAGATAGAAAAAAACAGGCAATCAAAAAAACAATATTCGGCAATAAAAAAGACAGGATAAATCGTCCTAATGCTTTTTTATCGCATTTAGGTAGTTGAAAATCTTTTTTTAGAATATTTTCGCACATTTTTTTCTCTTAATGTTTTGTTTCAGGCTGCCTGAAAATGATTCAGGCAGCCTGAAAGTGTGTTTTAATCACACAAACCGTCTCACTTCATCTTTACCGCTTAAATTATTCGCACAGCGGCAACAGAGTTCTGGGTGTTCATTAACCACGCCGATGTCGTCCGTGTAATGCCAGCAACGCACGCATTTTTTGCCTTTGGACGGTTGCACGGCAATTTGCAAGTCATCGCCAACGCTTACTTTAACCGAAGACACAATCATCGCAAAACGCAATTCTTCGCCAAAACGATTGAGTAATGCGGCAATATGATTAGGTGCGATGATTTCGACTTCGGCTTGCAAAGACGAGCCTACGGCGTTGTCCGCACGCAGGATTTCAATTTCTTTATTAACATAACTTCGCACTTCTCGCAAGGCTTGCCAGTGAGCGGTCAAAACATCTGCGTCCGCTATTTCTGGGAAGTCATACGCCGTGTGATACAGCGTGCTGTCTTCATCATTGCCTGTTAAAACCGCCCACGCCTCATCTGCGGTAAAGCACAAAATCGGCGACATCATCAGCACCAACGCACGGGTAATGTGATACAAAGCGGTTTGTGCACTGCGGCGAGCGTGGCTGTTTTCAGGCAGCGTGTAAAGGCGGTCTTTGAGAATATCCAAATAAAACGCCCCCAATTCTTCCGAGCAGAACTGCACCATTTCTTGTGCTGCCAAGTGGAATGCGTATTTGGGATAATATTCATTTGCTAATTTATCTTGCAATTTTTTCGCTAAAACAAGAGCATAGCGGTCAATTTCAACCATTTCGGCGAGTGGCACAGCGTTATCAATCAGGCTAAAATCGGAAATATTGGCTAACAGAAATTTCAGCGTATTGCGAATGCGGCGATAACTTTCGGTAACGCGTTTTAAGATTTCGTCTGATAACGCCAACTCGCCTGAATAGTCGGTTGAAGCAACCCACAGACGCAGAATATCCGCCCCTAACGAATCGTTAATTTTTTGTGGCGAAATCACATTACCCAACGATTTGGACATTTTGCGACCGTGTTCATCAACCGTAAAACCGTGCGTTAGCAACTGTTTATACGGTGCTTTTTCGGATACCGCACAAGCGGTGAGCAAGGACGACTGAAACCAGCCACGATGCTGATCGTTACCTTCCAAATACAAATCGGCAGGAGCGGACAAATCGTCTCGCTGTTGCAACACCGCAAAATGCGTGCTGCCTGAATCAAACCACACATCAAGCGTATCGGGCAATTTTTCATACACATCAGCGTCTTCGCCCAAAATTTCTTTTTTATCCATTGAAAACCACGCTTCAATGCCTGATTGTTCAATTTTTTTGGCGATGATTTCAAAAAACTCAACCGTTTTCGGGTGTGGCTCACCCGTTTCACGATGGACGAACATAGTCATCGGCACGCCCCACTGTCTTTGGCGAGACACGCACCAGTCAGGTCTGCCAGAAATCATTGCGTCTAATCGGGCACGCCCCCACGCAGGGAAAAATTCGGTTTGTTCCACTTCGCCCATGGCAATATCACGCAAGGTTCTGCCTTTCACGCCCACTTTATCCATCGCAATAAACCATTGCGTTGTGGCACGGAAAATAATCGGCGTTTTGTGTCGCCAACAGCAAGGATAACTGTGATTTAACTGGGCAAACGCTTTCAGGCTGCCTGAATTTTGCAATATCGACACAATGGTTTTATTTGCGTCCCAAACGGACAAACCTGCCACCAACGGTTCATCTTTACGGAAAGTGCCGTCCGATAACACAGGATTATCAATTTCCAAACCATATTTTTGACCGACAAAATAGTCGTCCATACCGTGTGCAGGTGCGGTATGCACCAAGCCCGTGCCAGCGTCTGCGGCAACATGTTGCCCCAAAATCACAGGCACCGTGCGGTCTAAAAATGGGTGTTGCAGGGCAATATTTTCTAATTTTTCGCCTTTAACTTCGCCCAAAACCGTTTCTTCAACCAAATTAAAGCGTTTCAAAGCGTCTTCATACAAATCTTTGGCAAGAATAAAACTGTCGTCAAGTGTGGATACCAAAACATAATCCAAATCAGGGCTCACGCACACTGCACGGTTTGCAGGTAGCGTCCAAGGCGTGGTTGTCCAAATCACCGCAAACACATCGTCATTGATTTTCGGCACGCCAAAGGCTTGGGCAACCGCCGCGTTATCTGTGCATTTGAATGCCACATCAATCGCAGGTGATTGTTTATCTTTATATTCCACTTCTGCTTCTGCCAGAGCCGAGCCGCATTCAATACAAAAATGCACAGGTTTTTCACCGCGTTGCAAAAAGCCTGCTTCATAAATTTTGCCCAGATTACGCACAATCGCTGCTTCGGTTGCAAAATTCATTGTTAGATAAGGATTATCCCAGTCGCCAATCACGCCCAAACGCACAAAATCTTTCTTTTGCCGAGCAACCTGCTCTCTCGCATATTCACGACACAGCACACGAAACTTTGCAGGTTCAATATTTTTGCCGTGCAATTTTTCGACCATTAACTCAATCGGCAAACCGTGGCAATCCCAGCCTGGCACATAAGGAGCATCAAAGCCCGCCCACGACTTACTGCGGACGATAATATCTTTCAGTACTTTATTCACTGCGTGTCCTGCGTGAATATCGCCATTTGCATATGGCGGGCCGTCGTGCAAAATAAATTGCGGACGATTTTGTTCGCGGGCTAATTTGCGTAATTTTTGATAGCGTTTTTGCTTTTGCCAAAGTTCCACCCACAAAGGCTCACGCTTTGCCAAATTGCCACGCATTGGAAATTCAGTATCAGGAAGATTTAATGTTTTGCTGTAATCGGTCATTGGGACACGCCTTAATAATCAGAAAATGAAACCTGTTATTTTAACCGTTTTAGTGGTGAATGAAGAATTTTTTTGTGTTTCAGGCAGCCTGAAAGATTATTCAATCCCCCTTTGTCTATTTTCATAAAAGGCTGCCTGAAATTGATTAAACTCTTGATTTTCAATCGCTTGTCGCATTTCTGACATTAAGGTTTGGTAATAGTGTAAATTGTGAATGGTGTTTAATTGCGAGCCTAAAATTTCGCCTACTCGGTGTAAATGGTGTAAGTAAGCCCGTGAAAAGTGCTGACAAGTGTAGCAGTTGCACGATTCATCTAATGGTTTTTCGTCCATTTTGTAGCGGGCGTTTTTGATTTTTATATCGCCAAATCGTGTGAAAAGCCAGCCGTTGCGGGCGTTGCGTGTGGGCATGACGCAGTCGAACATATCAATGCCACACGACACGCCAAACACCAAATCTTCGGGTGTGCCAACGCCCATTAGATAATGGGGTTTGTCTTGTGGCAACAGCGGGGCTAATCTTTGCAAAATGCGTTGCATTTCGGGCTTGGGTTCGCCCACAGACAAGCCGCCAATGGCAATGCCGTCAAAGCCAATTTCCATTAAACCGCTTAATGATTTTTGTCGCAGGTCTTCAAATAAGGCTCCCTGAACAATGCCGAATAAGGCGTTGGGGTTGTTTAATCGCTCAAATTCGTTTTTAGAACGCATAGCCCAGCGTAGGCTTAATTCAAGCGATTTATCCGCTGTTTGTTTGTCGGAATTGCCGTCAGGGCATTCGTCTAATTGCATCACAATATCGGAATTTAAAACCGTTTGAATTTGCATGGAAATTTCGGGCGATAAGAACAATTTTTCGCCATTTAACGGACTTTTGAATGTACAGCCCTCTTCTGTGAGTTTTCGCATATTTGCCAAAGAAAACACTTGAAAACCGCCAGAGTCCGTGAGAATGGGCTTATCCCAGCCGATAAAATCGTGCAGCCCGCCAAAGTGGCGAATGACATCGTTTCCAGGCCGCAGCCACAGATGAAAAGTATTGCCCAAAATAATTTGTGCCTTGATTTCATTCAAACTTGCAGGCGACATGGCTTTAACCGAACCGTATGTGCCCACAGGCATAAACACGGGGGTTTCTACCGTGCCGTGATTTAATTGCAGCGAGCCACGCCGTGCATATCCGTCTTGTTGTCGTAAAGAAAATTGAAGCATTTTTTGTATGTAAAATAAGGGGTTAATATATATGTTCAGGCTGCCTGAAAGCACTTCCCGTGCAGGGAATTTGTCATTGCGAGCCGACAGACAGGCGTTAGCAGTTTTACTGCTTACGCCTGTGTCGTTGCGAGATTTGAACGAAGTTCAAATCGTGGCAACCCATTTAACTTAAATAAGCGAAGCAATCCCCTAAAACAGGGGGCAGCGAGCCGCAAGGCGAAGCGGTTAAAACCCTGTTTTAGGGTAGCCTATCCTAAAAAACGGACGCAATACAAGGTAATTAAAGGCAGCCTGAAATGCTGGTTTCATCGCCATAAAATTATTTTTTATCCAAATTCAGCATAAAATTAGACGCACCTTGCCCTGCAATCACTTGCGGCGGTTCGCCGTTCCATTTTTCAATCCATTTTAACTGCACATATTCCGCACCGCCTTGACTGCGTATGGCTTCGGCTTGAATACGAATGGCTTCCGCTTCACCTTTTGCCTGTGCAATGCGTTGTTCCGATTCAATTTTGGTGCGTTCCAAAATATTTTTGGCTTTCAAAGCGTTTTGGGCTTCGGTTTGCTTGGCTTCAATCGCACGGTTAAATTCAGGGCTAAACTGAAAATGCGTTAATTGCACATCTTCCACAATAATGTGGTAGCGAGCCAAATCGCCTTTTAAAATATTATCAATTTCCTGCTTGGCAGTGGCACGATTGACAATCAAATCTTCTGCCGTATGCTTGGCAGACACGGCTTTTAAGGTTTCCTGAATACGCGGTTTAATAATGCGGTCTTCCACATCAAAATGCGTTTGCGTATAAATGTCGGCTAATTTGGTTTGGTCAAAATGATAGTTAATCGTAATCGCCGCATGCACCACTTGCAAGTCGCTTGACGCGGCTTCGGCTTCTTCGGCGGTTTTGAGTGTGGTAATCGGCACTTTTTTCGTGGTTTGATACAGCGGAATTTTAAAATGCAAACCCTCACCTGCCACAGAAGTGAGTTTTCCTGCCGAAAAAACTAATTTGCGTGTGCCAGACTGCACGGTAAAAGCAGAAGTGTATAAAACAAAAATAATGAATATAATCAAAAAAATAGGCATTGTTTTTGCCTTATTTTTAAGTTCATTAACATCCATTGCCATTTGACAAATTCTCCATTTTTCAATCATCAAAACGACAGGGATTATATCAAAAGAAAGGGCAAGATAATTTTTCAGGCAGCCTGAAAATAGTGAGCAGTTAGGTTTTTAGTTTTGCCTTGTCAGGCAAAACAGATAATTTTAGATACCACTTCGAGTTTCTTTCAGGCAGCCTGAAACAAAATCGAAGCGTTATCTAAAAAATATCCGTCAAGCCGAAAGGCTTGACTAAATAACTGCTCACTGCTCACTGCTAACTGCTCACTGCTCCCCTATTCCAAAAAAATTCATCTAAAAATCACCGTAAAGTTTGATAATCATCAAAAAAAGTATTTTGCATTTTCATCGAATTTTAATAAACTAACAGCGTATTCCATTGATATTTTATATATGCATAAAAATCAAGCGAATACCGAGAGTTTGATGTTTTAAAGTAGTACCCCATTGTGCGGGGGATATACTCACCGTATTATCTTCCCGTGTTGATTATCTTGCCGACCAACAGTCGGCACCCTCAATGAGAAAGGGCTTCAAAAATGAGTGCACACTTAAAATACTGGTTGGAACAACAACTTGCTGGAAATCGCATTCCTTTGAATTTACCGCCGGACGAACAAGACTTGAATGGCTTGACATTAGGCACGGCAATTGCCGCTCACGCCGCTTGGATTGATAAACTCACGCTCACCTTAAAAGGGCAGAACCCCGAAGAATATGACCCAGAAGTTTTGGGTGCAGACCACTTGTGTGCTGTGGGTAAATGGCTGTACGCCGAAGGCAAAGCGTTGGATAAATATCCAGAATATGAAACGCTGCGTAAAGAACACGCCGCTTTCCACGAATGTGCAGGCGGTATTGTGAAAAAACACAGACAAAAACACTTTGCAGACGCAATGTTTGACCTACGCAACACTTTGGTAGAATGCTCCCAAAATGTGCAAACGGCTTTGGTTGCGTTGCTGATTGTTTATCAAGAAAATAAATAAATCATCTTAATAATCCACGATTTTCACAAAAAGCAACTCGAACAGTGCAGTGTTCATTGTTCGAGTTTTTTTGTGGCGTAAGTTTCAGGCTGCCTGAAAAAAATAAAATCGCACCCATTCACGCTATAATAGCGACTTTTAACATAAGGAAAAAGCGATGAAATTCACCCCCCTTTTCTGCTCGTTAGCGTTGTGCCTATCCGCCCCTGTTTTAGCCGACACTGTGGTTAAAATGGAAACTTCAATGGGCGATATTGAATTGATTTTAGACGAAAAAGCCGCCCCCAAAAGCGTGGCAAATTTCGTGAAATACGCCAACAAAGGTTTTTACAACGGCACGATTTTTCACCGTGTGATTCCTAATTTTATGATTCAAGGCGGCGGATTTACCCCCGATATGACACAAAAAGCCACAGACGCACCCATTGCCAACGAAGCGGCAAACGGCTTGAAAAACACAGTAGGCACCATTGCTATGGCACGCACAAGCGACCCAAATTCGGCAACTTCACAATTTTTCATCAATGTTGCCGATAACGCCTTTCTCAATTTCAAAGCCCCCACGCCACAATACTATGGCTACGCCGTGTTTGGGCGTGTCAGCAAGGGTATGGAAGTGGTCAATAAAATTGTTGCCGTACCAACAGGCAAACACGGTATGCACGAAAATGTACCGCAAAAACCTGTGGTGATTAAAAGCGTGAAAGTAATGCCACAGGCAGAGAAGAAATAACACCGTAGCGTGGGCAACTCGCCCGCCACGCAGTTTTTAAGTTTTCAGGCTGCCTGAAACCGCATAGCGAACGAAGTGAAGTTAAAATGAAACCAGTGTCATTGCGAGATTTGAACTTTCGTTCAAATCGTGGCAATCCAATAAAAAATTGCAGATTTTTTATCAACGCCGCAGGCATTGTACGCACTGTTTCTTACAAAATTTAGGCAACCTGAATGGCTTTTTTGCAATGCAACTACAACGCTTGTCAGCGTTGGTAAAAAATCTAACGATTTTTTACTGGATTGCCACGATTTTTTCTACGAAAAAATCTCGCAATGACACAATTTACATTCAGGCAGCCTGAAACCCTTTTTTATCAACCCTTTTAATCAGGAGTAATGCAAAATGATTCGTTTAACCACCAACTTTGGCAATATCGACATTGAGTTAAATTTCGACAAAGCCCCCAAAACCGCTGCCAACTTTGAACAATATGTCAAAGACGGCTTTTACAACGGCACGATTTTTCACCGTGTGATTGACAATTTTATGATTCAAGGCGGCGGTATGACGGCTGATATGCAAGAAAAACCCACACGCGAACCGATTGAAAACGAAGCGGCAAACGGCTTAAAAAACGATTGCTACACCATCGCTATGGCACGCACTATGCAACCGCATTCAGCGTCATCACAATTTTTCATCAATGTCAAAGACAACGACTTTTTGAACCACACTGCCCCCACACCAAAAGGCTGGGGCTATTGCGTGTTCGGCAAAGTCGTGGCTGGCACGGAAGTTGTCGATAAAATCAAAACCGTTCAAACAGGCAAACACGGCTATCACGATGATGTACCATTAGAAACCGTGCTGATTGAAAAAGCGGAAGTGGTTTAAATCAATGTGCAATTAGAAATGAGCAATGAG
>JAFWRB010000197.1 GCA_017508845.1 Neisseriaceae bacterium
CGATACGCCTGATTTGCAGTCGGCAATAATCGGCGTATTTTTTTGCAAAGAGCCTTTTTGAAGCAAAGGTAACAGTGCCAGCGTAACACAAGTCGGATAACAACCTGGATTGGCAATAATTTGTGCATTTTTAATTTTGTCGCGGTTCATTTCAGGCAGCCCATAAACGGCTTTTGCCACTGTATCAGGGCAAGCGTGGGTCATTTTGTACCATTCTTCCCACACGCCAATATCACGAATGCGAAAATCTGCTGATAAATCAATAATTTTTACACCTTTACCAAGCAATTCAACCGCTTGCGTCATCGCAATGCCATTTGGGGTTGCAAAAAACACCACATCGCATTCGTTTAATTTTGCGTTATCGGGGTGCGTAAAGCATAAATCAGGATACACGCTACGCAAAGACGGAAACATATCACACAATTTTGTGCCAGCGTCCCCACGACTGGTAACCACGCTAATATGGGCATTCGCGTGATTAGACAGAAGCCGCAACAACTCCACGCCTGTATAACCTGTCGCACCGACAATGCCAATGTTGATTTTTTCGCTCATAATCAGGCTCCCTGAAAAAAACTCAAAAGGCTTATTGTAATATAAGTTTCAGGCTGCCTGAAATTCTTTTAATAATCTTCGTTTATCTATTTCATTGTTTATGTTGTGTTGCACCGTTTTTTGTTAGGCTTATTTTTGTAAAAAGTTATACAATAAGCCCTTTGTGGTTTAGAGCAATGTTCAGGCTGCCTGAAATAGGGCGGCTTGAATATTAAATCAACTTATAAAACAAAAGGTTGCATAATTATGATGAAAGAAAAAACAGAACTGTCATATCTCTTCGGTTCTAATGCACCGTACATCGAGGAATTGTACGAACAATATTTATCTGACCCACACAGTGTGGGCGATTACTGGGAACGCTATTTTGACGAATTGTCCAAGCAATCAGGCAATGCGGTGAAAGACCGTCCGCGTTTGACTGTGGAAAAAGCCATCGGCGAGATTATGAAACACCCACGCGTGCAAACCACTGCCAGCGGTCAGCCTGATATGGACGCCATGCAAAAACAAGTGTTTGTTTTGCGTCTGACTAATGCCTACCGTTCTTTGGGTTCTCGCAAAGCCAATCTTGACCCCTTAAAACGCATGGGCGAGAAATATATTCCAGAACTTGACCCTGTTAATCAAGGTTTGGAAAGTTCGGATATGGTGAAAACCTTTTCGGTTCGTTCTAATTTTTCTTTATCGCAAAAACTGCCCTTGGCGGACATTATCGCCAAGTTAGAGCAAACTTATTGTGGCACAATCGGTTTGGAATTTATGCACATCATGAATACCGCCGAACGCACTTGGGTACGCGACCGATTTGAAAGCGAACTTTCTACGCCACGATTTGATGCGGCAACCAAAAAACGCATTTTAAAACAAATTACCGCCGCCGAAACAATGGAACGATATTTACACACCAAATATGTCGGTCAAAAACGCTTTTCTTTGGAGGGAGGTGAGTCCTTTATTGCCGCATTAGACCATTTAATTCAAAATGCGTCTTTGCAAGGTGTGGAAGAAATTGTCATCGGTATGGCTCACCGTGGTCGTCTGAATGTTTTGGTGAATGTTTTGGGTAAAAAACCTGCGGATTTGTTTGCTGAATTTGAAGGCAAACATTCGTCTGATTTACCAAGTGGTGATGTGAAATACCACAACGGTTTTACCGCTGATTTAGCCGCCGCAGGCGGAGCCGTGCATGTGTCGTTAGAATTTAACCCATCGCACTTGGAAATTGTCAATCCTGTGGTTGAGGGGGGTGTGAGAGCCCGCCAACGCCGCCGTTATCATATGGGTTTAGACGAACAGGCTCAAATTATGCCTGTTTTGGTGCATGGCGACTCGGCGTTTATCGGTTTAGGCGTGAATCAGGCGAACTTTAACTTATCGCAAACGCGTTGTTTTACCACAGGCGGCACGGTGCATATTGTGATTAACAATCAAATTGGCTTTACCACTTCTGATTCGCGTGATGTGCGTTCTACGCTGTATTGCACCGACATTGCCAAAATGATTGACGCACCGATTTTCCATGTGAATGGGGACGACCCAGAAGCCGTGTGCTATTGCGTTCAGGCAGCCTTGGATTATCGCAAACAGTTCAAAAAAGATGTGGTGATTGACATTGTGTGCTTCCGCAAACTCGGACACAACGAGGGCGATGACCCCATGCTCACGCAACCGATGATGTATCGCAAAATTCACGCACACCCTGGCACGAGAGCGTTGTATGCCGAAAAACTCGTTCGTGAAGGCACCCTGAAAGCCGAAGAAGCAGACGCAATGATTGCCGAATACCGTGCGGCTTTGGATAAGGGTGAGCATGTGGAATTGACCACGCTGTCGAATTATCAACGCAAATTTGCGTCCGACTGGAATAAATACAAAGGCACGCACTGGACACACGCCGTGGATACCGCCTTGTCTGCCAAAGACATTGCTCATTTAACCGAACGCTTTACCACCATTCCGCAAGACTTCTCTTTGCATAGAACCGTTGCCAAAGTCATCGAAAATCGCCGTGAAATGGGCAAAGGCAATATGCCTATGGATTGGGGTATGGCAGAAACTTTGGCGTATGCGTCTTTGCTGACCAACGGCATTGGCGTGCGTATTTCAGGTGAAGATTCAGGTCGTGGCACATTCTCGCACCGCCACGCCGTTTTACACGATCAAAATCGTGAAAAATGGGATCAAGGCACATTCATGCCGTTGCAACACTTGGCGGACAATCAAGCAGGCTTTGTGGCGATTGACTCCATTTTGAACGAAGAAGCCGTTTTGGCGTATGAATATGGCTATGCGTCTGCGTCTCCTGAATTTTTAACCATTTGGGAAGGGCAGTTTGGCGACTTTGCCAACGGAGCACAAGTGGCGATTGACCAGTTCATCACATCAGGCGAAACCAAATGGGGTCGTTTGTGTGGTTTAACCGTGATTTTACCGCACGGCTATGACGGACAAGGTCCAGAACACTCGTCAGCGCGCTTGGAACGCTGGTTACAACTGTGTGCCGAACACAATATTCAAATTGTGATGATGTCCGAAGCATCGCAAATGTTCCATGTGTTACGCCGACAAATCTTGCGTCCGTATCGCAAACCGTTGATTATCTTTATGTCCAAACGCCTGTTGCGTTATAAAGATTCCATGTCGCCATTGTCCGACTTCACCGAAGGTTCATCTTTCCGTCCAGTGATTGGCGATGTCATCGAACGCAAAAACGATAAATCCGTCAAACGCGTGATTTTGTGTGCAGGTCAAGTGTATTACGATTTGTACAACGGTCGCAAAGAACGAGGCTTGGAAGACGAAATCGCCATTATTCGTATTGAGCAACTGTATCCATTCCCTTACGACATTGCGGCGAAAGAGTTGAAAAAATACGCCCATGTTAAAGATGTGATGTGGGCTCAAGAAGAGCCGAAAAATCAAGGTGCGTGGTATCAAACTCGCCACCGCATTGAAAACATTTTGCAAAAAGGACAGACGCTTTCATTTGCAGGTCGTCCAGCCAGTGCGTCCCCAGCAGTGGGCTATAAGAGCAAACACGATGCTCAATTAGCACAACTTGTTGAAGACGCATTAAACCTTTCATCAAAATAATGGAGTTACACAATGATTATCGAAATTAAAGTTCCGGCCTTACCTGAAAGCGTATCCGAAGCCACTTTAATGTCTTGGCATAAAAAAGTGGGCGAAGCCGTTTCTCGCGAAGAAAACCTGATTGACTTGGAAACCGACAAAGTGGTTTTGGAGTTACCGTCCCCTGACGCAGGCGTGATTACCGAAATCATCGCCCAAGACGGCGAAACCGTAACCGCAGGTCAAGTGATTGCCAAATTAGATACCGCCGCAAGTGCCAGTGTTCAGGCAGCCCCTGCTCAATCTACCAAAGAAGAACCAGCGAAAACACCAGCCGCCGCTATGCCTGCTGCTGCCAAAATCGCCGCAGAAAATAATGTTGATTTGTCGCAAGTCAAAGGCAGTGGTCGAGATGGACGCATCTTAAAAGAAGATGTACAAGCCAAACCTGCCGCTGTTCAGTCTGCCCCAGTTGTGGCAAGCAGTCCTGCTATTCAAATCGTCGGTGAGCGTCCAGAACAACGCGTACCGATGTCTCGTTTGCGTGAGCGAGTTGCCCAACGCCTGTTGCAATCACAAGCTGAAAACGCCATATTGACCACATTCAACGAAGTCAATATGCAGCCTGTCATGGACTTACGCAACAAATACAAAGAAAAATTTGAAAAAGAACACGGCGTAAAATTAGGCTTTATGTCGTTCTTTGTCAAAGCCGCCATTGCCGCACTCAAAAAATTCCCTGTGGTCAATGCGTCTATTGACGGCAAAGACATTGTGTATCACGGCTATTTTGACATCGGCATTGCCATCGGTAGCCCACGCGGTTTGGTTGTGCCGATTTTACGCAATGCCGACCAAATGTCATTAGCCGACATTGAAAAACAAATCGCCGACTTCGCTGCCAAAGCAAAAGACGGCAAACTCGCATTAGAAGACTTAACAGGCGGCACATTCAGCATTACCAACGGCGGCACATTCGGCTCGATGATGAGTACCCCCATTATCAACCCCCCACAATCCGCCATTTTGGGTATGCACGCCACAAAAATGCGACCTGTGGTCGAAAACGGCGAAATCGTGGCTCGTCCGATGATGTACTTGGCATTATCCTACGACCACCGCTTAATTGACGGCAGAGAAGCGGTCTTAACTTTGGTAGCAATCAAAGACGCATTAGAAGACCCAACACGCCTGATTTTAGATGTGTAATGTGCTTGATTAAAACAAAGGCAACCTGAAAGCACTTCCCGTGCAAGGGATTTGTCATAACGGTAATGCAAAACACTTTCAGGCAACCTGAAAACCGTTCAGGTTGCCTTTTTTGTTATAATTTCGTGTCTTATGGTTTTTCAGGCTGCCTGAAACTGATTTTTTTCATCTCTTCAAGGAGTAAAAAAGTGAAGAAATACTGTATATTATCTGCATTATTTGTATTATGTGCTTGCAATTCTGTTACACCTGCTGGCGTTGCTGTGGATAATTCCGCAGAAAAAATGGAACAATTCAACTCGTGCGATAGCGTAATTGCAGAATTGGATAAAACCAATTTAAGTTTGGACGCTATGCAAGAGCAAAAAAGATTGGTCAATCAATCTAATGCACTTAATGCAGCAGCAGGATTGATTTCATTAAATCCTTTTTCTGTTTTTGATGCTACTCGCACAGGCGAATTAGATAAAACCATTACCACGTATCAAGAACGCCAAAAATTATTGGAAGAAAAAATGGCTCAATTATCGTGCAATGATAAAGGGCATAATATTCACAACGAAAATCAAACGGTTTTAGGAGAATAATCAATGAAAAAAACTGTGCTGTTGATTTTAACTACCGCAGTATTATCAGCGTGTTCATCGGTGAAACACTTTAACACCGATAAAACCGATATTGAACTCACCACGCCTGATAATAAAGCACGCTTAAAAATTACTTCGCCTGTAATGACTTTTGGTGTTGCAGGCGATTGTATTGATTTAGACAAAACTGCCAAACTGATTGCCAAAGTGCCACGCAATCGCTCGCGTGATACTGTGGCAGAAAATATGATTGCGTCAATCGGTATGCCTGCGATTGAATTATCGGAATTTACCCAATTTAAGTACGATTTTTCGCGTGGCTCGTACGCTTCGCGTGAAATTGAAATTGACGCAGATAAACCTTTTACGGTTTTTATTAAAAAATCAGGCTCGCAATCATCAGTTGCTTTTGGTGCAGATGACGGCAAAGAATTTGCCTTTGGCTATTGGTTTATTCCCGAAAAAGGACGCGATTATCAAGTGATTGTGCAAGCCTATAATAAACGCGGCTTTATGGGACCTGGTTTTGCTCGTTATGGCAATTATATGTACGCTTTGTTTGATATTACAGACGGCAAAATCGAAAACTTAACACCCAAAATGTTGGCACACAAACAAAGAGCAGGAATGTGCAAAAAATAATTTCAGGCAGCCTGAATCGAAACCGTGTCATTGCGAGCCTTGAACAAAGTTCAAGGTGTGGCAATCCAATAAATCGCCAAGCGATTTATCAACGCCAAAAGCATTGTATGACGCAGTTTTAGCGTGTTTTCAGGCAGCCTGAAAATATCTTCAACCATTATTTATAAGGAAAAAACAATGAAAAAACTGTTTGTTATTTCAAGTTTATTATTATTAGCGGCGTGTTCGTCTAACGCCCCTGTAACACAAACGCAAACATCAGTAAATTACAACCCTGAAAATCAGGCTCGTGTGCGTTTGTATGGACAAAACGGACACCCAACTGTTGCTTGGTATGGCATTGATTGCGATAGCGAACGATTAAGACGCGGCATAAAAATCAATGTGGGCGGCGGTGGCGTAGGGCAAGCGTTCAGTTCCTTTATTGGCACAGTTAAAAGCGAAAGTATCGGTATTCCCGAAACCGAAATTTCTCGTAATGTGGGACAACAAAATGGAATATTGTCAAAGGCATTTTTCCAAGAAATTGCCGTTCCTGCTGGCTTGCCGATAAATGTGCAGTCGTCATTTGTTATTATGGGTTCTGCATATAATAAACGCTGCAGAACCAAAATCGGCTCATTTATCCCCGAAGCAGGTAAAGATTATGAAATAGTGGGTACAGTAGGAGATAGAAAAGAGTGGTGCAGTGTTGCTGCCTATGAAGTTGCCCAAGACGGCAGTACGACACCTGTGCAATGGAACGCCAGAGCGGTTTGTTCCAAACGCCGATAATCTTTCAGGCAGCCTGAAACTTAACCAAAATGAACACGCAACCTGTAATCGGACTTTTGGGCGGTACATTTGACCCGCCGCACAATGCTCATTTATCTATGGCAAATGCTTTTTTGCGATTGTTTCCAGAGTCGCAAGTCATTTTCTTGCCAGCGGGTGAGCCGTATCATAAAAAGCCCACGCAAACGGCGAGCCTACACCGCTTAAATATGTGCTTGGCGGCAGTGGGCGACAATCCGCATTTTGCGGTAAGCGATGTGGATATGGTGAGAAATGGAGCAACTTATACTTATGACACCGTATGCATTTTTCAGGAAATTTACCCTAATCATTCCTTGTGGTGGATTATGGGCGAAGATTCCCTGCGGTATGTTCATCAGTGGCACAAGGCTAACAAATTGTTATCATTAGTAAATTTTGCGATTGCACGGCGTGGCGATGAGAGCGATTTTCCCGAAATCACGCAAAAAATCATCACACAACAACAAGCCGCAGGCAAAATGCGTTTTTTGGATATGCCCCAAAACCCAATCAGTTCCACAAAAATCCGCCAAGCGTTAGCAGACAATGCTTTGGGGCTGCCCGAAAACATTGCCCAACAAATACCGACTGCGGTTTTGGATTATATTCGGCAGAATAATTTATACGGCTTTCAGGCTGCCTGAAAAACTATAAACTCAAATCATTCAAAAATTTTATATCATCAGCCCAGCCTGATTTAACTTTAACAAACACGCGGATAAATACTTTTTTATCCAATAATTTTTCTATATCAAGTCGTGCTTCTGTGGAAATATTTTTTAGTTTTTCACCGCCCTTACCAATTAAAATGCCTTTTTGTCCTTCTTTTTCAACCAACACAGCGGCGTGAATTTTGGCTAATTCATCGGTTTCATTAAATTGTTCTATTTCTACATTAACCGAATACGGTAATTCTTCACCAAAATGGCGGAATATTTTTTCACGGATAATTTCGCTTACTAAAAAACGCACCGATTTATCGGTAGGAATATCATCATCATAGAAAGGCGGATTTTCAGGCAGCCTGAAAATTATTTTATTAATAAGTGTTTGTAAATTTAATCCGTGTTTGGCACAAACTATTTGATAATCCACAAAATTTCGTTTTTTTTGTATTTCATCAATAAATTGTTGTAATAATAATTTATCTTTTATTTTATCGCTTTTATTCACAATTAACATAACAGGCATATTTTCAGGCAGCCTTTTGAGTATATTCTCGTCATCGTTATTGTATCGCCCTGCTTCTACCACAAATAAAATTAAATCCACAGTATTGACTGTATCGATGACATTTTGGTTTAAGCGGTCATTCATTGCATTGCGGTATTTGGTTTGAAAACCTGGTGTGTCGGTAAAAATAATTTGTGCGTTTTCATTATTAAAAATACCGTTAATTTTATGGCGTGTGGTTTGGGCTTTTTTAGAAGTAATGCTGATTTTCTGCCCAATGAGATGATTCACCAAGGTTGATTTCCCAACATTAGGTTTGCCAATTACCGCAACAAAGCCGCAACGAAAATTCATTTTATTTCTCCGTATTGCTCACGAATAAAATTGCAAGCCGCCTGTGCGGCAATCTGTTCTGCCGCACGGCGAGAATTTGCGGTTGCATAAAACTTTTTGCCTAATTCGCCTAAATCACATTCAATTTCAAACACTTGCCCGCTGTCTTTTTCGCTTTGTTTCATAATGCGATATTTGGGCAGGCTCAAACGCAAGCCCTGCAAGGCTTCCTGCAACAGCGTTTTGGCATCTTTGGCGTGGGCGGTTAAGTCGATTTCGGCAATGCGTTTTTGAAAAAGTTGCCGCACAATGCGTTCGGCGTGTGTAAAATCTGCGTCCAAACTCACTGCCGCAAACAAGGCTTCTAATGCGTCTGCCAAAATAGACGGGCGGTCAAAGCCGCCGCTTTTGAGTTCGCCCTGCCCCAAAAATAAAGCGTCTCCCAAATGCAACTCACGGGCAATTTCTGCCAAAACTTCTTGATTGACCAAATTCGCCCGCAGGCGGCTTAATCTGCCTTCGGATAAGTCAGCAAAAGCGTCAAACAGCATTTTGGCAACCACATAATTCAAAATTGAATCGCCAATAAATTCCAATCGTTCATTGTTTTGAGCAGAGAAACTGCGGTGCGTCATCGCCTGTTTTAAAATTTCAGGCTGCCTGAACGAATAGCCAATGGTGTTTTGTAATTTTTTCAATGCGTTATTGCGAATAGCAGTATTCATAAATCAAATTATTTTCTAAAATTTGTCTATTGTAATAGAAGCAATGCCGCTTGGGCGTAATATTTTTTATATAAAGCCCTTGACAAGATAAAACAGCGTCATTATAATCCACAATTCCTTGTTGCACCCGTAGCTCAGTTGGATAGAGTATCTGGCTACGAACCAGAGGGTCGGGCGTTCGAATCGCTCCGGGTGCGCCAAGTAACCGAATGCGCCCATCGTCTAGCGGTTAGGACATCGCCCTTTCACGGCGGTAACGGGGGTTCGATTCCCCCTGGGCGTGCCAAGATTTCTATTGAAGTGGCAACTGATTTGTTGTTTTTTCATATTTAGTATCCTTTCTGAATTCAAAAATTTTGCCCCACATATTTGTGGGGCTGTTTTTTCGTGCAATAATATTGTTTTTACACAACACATATAACAAAGGAAATATGATTATGTTTAGTGCCGTTATCGTTGAAGATGAAGTTCCTGCGTCCGAACGCTTAAAAGTGTTATTAAAAGATTGCGACATTACGGTATTAGCCACTTTTCGCACCGCAGCCCCTGCGTTATCGTGGTTTGAAACGCACCAAGCCGATATTGTGTTTGTGGATATTGGGCTGCCTGAAATCACGGGTTTGCAATTTGTGGAACGCTTGCCGCACATTTGCAAGACTATGCCTGCGATTATTTTCACTAC
Source organism: Neisseriaceae bacterium (assembly GCA_017508845.1). GTDB lineage: Bacteria > Pseudomonadota > Gammaproteobacteria > Burkholderiales > Neisseriaceae > RGIG9985. The sequence goes on from JAFWRB010000197.1 coordinate 9,780, forward strand.
GGCTTACGAAGAACACGCACTCAAAGCATTTGATTTGGCGGCAACCGATTATCTTTTAAAGCCGATTAAACTTTCTCGCCTAAAAGACGCATTATCACGCATTACGGCGGCTCGTCAGAATAAATCATCAAATCATTTTGAAGCATTCAGCATTGTGGGACACAATCGCATTTTGCAAATTCCGTGGCAACAAACGGCGTTTTTAATGGCAGACCAAAAAGTGGTGTGGCTACACGCTTATGATGGGCAAGTGTATGAATTACCGAAAACTTTGGTGTATTGGGAAGAAATTTTGGGCGACAAGGCGTTACGCATACACCGCAATGCTTTGGTTATGCGACACGCTTTGGCTGGTTTGGTGAAATTAGACGAAGACGAAGACGACAGCAAAGCCCGCTGGGGTGCCAAAGTTGTGGATTATGACGACATTCTCCCCGTCAGCCGCCGCCAGTTATCCATATTACGCAAGGAATTGGGGTAGTAGTAGCGTGGGCAATTTATTGCCCACGCTTTTGTTCAACTTTTCAGGCAGCCTGAAAAAAATTCACATCTTTTCCCGTTTATCATTAAAATTTTTTATCTCAATCAAAAATTTTCAGGCAGCCTGAAAGCCTGATATTTATTTATTAAACCCCACTTTTATATTAAAATGACTTCTTTTAACCACAACAAACACACACCGCTATGAACACCGAAAACCACACTCAAAACCGCATTCGTGAAATTCCTTACAACTTTACTTCTTACTCTGACCGCGAAATTGTCATTCGCTTGTTAGGCGAGGACGCTTGGGCGGTGTTGTCGGATTTGCGGGAAGTTCGCCGCACGGGGCGGTCTGCTCGAATGTTGTTTGAGGTTTTGGGCGATATTTGGGCGGTTCGGCGTAATCCTTATTTGCAGGACGATTTGTTAGAACACCCAAAACGCCGTGCCGCTTTGGTGCGTGAGATGAACCATAGGCTCACGGAAATCAAAAAACGGCGTGATAATCGCGATGATGTGTTGTCATTAGTTGAAAAAGCCCAAAACGCGGTAAATAACTTTGACGCAGAGTTTAATCAAATCAAAGAGTTGCGTGAAAAAATTATGCACCGCTTATCCAAAATCACGCATAAAGATAATATTTGTTTTGATGGGCTTTCTCGTGTGTCGCATGTAACAGACGCAACCGACTGGCGTGTGGAATATCCGTTTGTGGTGCTGACGCCTGATACGGAAGATGAAATTGCTCCGTTAGTGCGAGCGTTGTCCGAATTAGATATGTCAATTTTACCGCGTGGTGGCGGCACGGGTTATACGGGCGGGGCGATTGTTTTGCATAATCGTTGTGCGGTAATTAACACCGAAAAATTAGACCAAATTTTACCGATTGAATCTTTCAGGCTGCCTGAATTAGAGGGCGAATATCCGCTTGTGCGTTGTGGCGTGGGTGCCGTTACGCGTCGTGTAGAAGAAGCGGCAGATAAGGCAGGGCTTGTGTTTGCGGTTGATCCGACTTCGGCGGATTCGTCTTGTATTGGCGGCAATATTGCCATGAACGCAGGCGGTAAAAAAGCGGTTTTGTGGGGTACCACATTAGATAATCTCGCTTACTGGAAAATGGTTTCGCCTGACGGCAAATGGAAGTTGATTGAACGGGTGAAACACAATTTCGGCAAAATTCACGATGAAGAAATGGCACTCTTCGATGTGCATACTTTGGACGACAACGGCAAAGAAATTATTGACACACAACGCTTGGAAATTGCAGGCTCGAAGTTTCGCAAAGTGGGCTTGGGCAAAGATGTAACCGATAAATTTTTAGCAGGCGTGCCAGGTGTGCAAAAAGAAGGCACGGACGGCATTATTACTTCGGCGGCGTTTGTGTTGCACCGTATGCCCAAATACATTCGCACCGTGTGTATGGAATTTTACGGCACGGTTGCCAATGCCACACCGTCTATTGTGGAAGTGCGTGATTATATGTTAAATCACGCAACCGTGCGTTTGGCAGGCTTGGAGCATTTAGACTGGCGTTATGTGCGTGCAGTAGGTTACGCCGCCAAAGCCGCAGGGCGTGGGCGGCCGAAAATGATTTTGTTAGCCGATATTGTTTCAGACGATGAGTCAGAAGTCGATAAGGCGGCAGAACATATTGTAGAACTTGCCAAAGCAAGAAGCGGCGAAGGTTTTATCGCCAAAACCGCCGAGCAACGCAAATTATTCTGGCTTGACCGTTCTCGCACAGCGGCAATCGCCAAGCATACCAATGCTTTTAAAGTGAATGAAGATGTGGTTATTCCTTTGGAACGCTTGGGCGAATATTCGGACGGCATTGAACGCATTAACATTGAATTATCCGTGCAAAATAAATTAGCCTTGTGCGAAGCGTTGATTGCCTATCTTTCAGGCAGCCGTTTGCCGATTGATAAATTAGGCACAGACTTGCCGTCATCGGAATTATTAGGCAATCGAGCCAAGTTTGCGTTAGATTTGGTTGAAAAAGTCAAAGAACGCTGGATTGTGCTATTGCATAATTTGAATGCACCGATTAAAGACTATCTCAAACATTATCCCGAAACCGTTTTGGAAAATGAAAAAGCCCTAAATCGTTCAGGCAGCCTGTTTGAAGCCATGCGAGATTTCTATCTTCGCGTATCGGTTAAACGCGACATTATGCAACCCTTGTATGAAATTTTAAGCGGTGCAGGCGATGATGAAATTCGCAACGCTTTGGGCGATATTCACAAAGCGGTTGTGCGTTCTCGTGTGTTTGTGGCATTGCATATGCACGCAGGGGACGGCAATGTGCATACCAATATTCCTGTTAATTCAGATGATTACGAAATGTTGCAAACCGCCTATCGTTCAGTCGATAGAATTATGGCACTTGCTCGTTCCTTAAATGGCGTGATTTCAGGCGAACACGGTATCGGCATTACCAAAATCGACTTTTTAACCGATGAAGAAATGCAACCCTTTTGGGAATACAAAAAAGCGATTGACCCCAAAGACTTATTCAATCGTGGCAAATTGCAAAGGGGAGCCAATTTAGACAACGCCTATACGCCGTCATTTGAACTTTTGGGGGCAGAATCTTTAATCTTGGAAAAATCGCAATTAGGCGAAATTTCTCGCATGGTCAAAGACTGCTTGCGTTGCGGCAAGTGCAAACCCGTATGCAGCACCCATGTGCCAAGAGCCAACCTGTTATACAGCCCACGCAATAAAATCTTGGGTGTGGGTTTGCTTACCGAAGCATTTTTATACGAAGAACAAACACGGCGTGGCATTTCTTTCCGTCATTTCAACGAGTTAGACGATTTATCCGACCACTGCACAGGCTGTCATCGTTGTTTGACCAAATGCCCTGTAAAAATCGACTTTGGCGATGTAACCACCAATATTCGTAACTTCTTGAATCATATCGGACAAAAACACCTGAATATCCCTGTTTCTATGGGTATGGCGTTTTTGAATGCCACCGACCCCAAAATGGTCAAAGCCCTGCGTTTGGGCGTGATAAAAGGCGGATTTCGTGGGCAGAATTTCGCTCATAAAATGGCAAGTAAAATGCTTTCAGGCAGCCTGAAAGCAGGAAAAG
>JAFWRB010000020.1 GCA_017508845.1 Neisseriaceae bacterium
GATTTTGCGGTGTCGGGGCGGGATATTGTGATGTTTTTTGGCGGCTTGTTTCTTTTGTATAAAGCCACAACCGAACTACACGAACGCTTGGAAAGCAAAGCCCATTATGCTCAAAATATTTATTCCACTGCCGCTTACGCTACCGCAGGCACGGTGATTTTGCAAATCCTTGTTTTAGATGCGGTTTTTTCTTTGGACGCCGTTTTAACCGCCGTGCATATGGTCGAACACATTATCGTGGCAATGGCGGCAGTGGTCGTGGCTATGGGGGTGATGATTTGGGCAAGCAAGCCTTTAACCGCTTTTGTGGAACAACACCCAACCGTTGTGGTGCTGTGTTTGGGCTTTTTGCTGATGATAGGTTTATCGCTTGTTGCCGAAGGTTTTCATTTTAAAATTCCCAAAGGTTATTTGTATGCCGCGATTGGTTTTTCCATTATCATAGAAGTATTTAATCAAATTTCGATGAAAAATCGTAAGGAAAATACTTTTTCAGGTCATTCGTGGCGGCGTAGGGCTGCGGATTCTGTGTTGGGTATGATGGGTATTCGCGAAGATTTAGTGGCAAAAGCCGCCAAAAGCGGTAAAGCAGACGAAGAAGGCGTGTTTGAAGCGAATGAAAAAAATATGATTCGCAGTGTTTTTACGCTGGCTGAACGCTCGGTGCAAGCAGTGATGACCCCCCGCCCTGATATTGAACGCTTGGATATTTCGCAACCTTACGAACAGCAAAAAGAACAAATTCAAGCCACGCCGTTTTCGCGGCTGATTGTTGTTGGTAAAGCAGGCATTGAAGAGCCTTTGGGTTTTGTGGCAAAAAAGGATTTGCTCAATCAAATTTTAAATTCAGGCAGCCTGAATATTCTGGACGCAGTCAAGCAACCCCTTGTTTTACCTGAAACTTCTACGGTTTTGACGGCTTTGGAATTGTTCCGCAAAAACAGTGCCGATTTGGCATTAGTGGTTGATGAATTTGGTGCGGTGCAAGGCATGCTGACGATGAAAGATATGATGGAAACCATTGCAGGCGAGTTTCCCGAAGAGTTTGAACGAGAAGACGCACCCACTATTCAAACCAATGATGACGACAGTTTAACGGTTGATGGCAGTCTTGAATACGCCGAATTAGCCCAGCAAATTAACTTACCGCCCTTGCCTGATGACGCAGATTTTCACACTGTGGGCGGATTGATTATGGAAGAAATGCAGGAAATTCCCAATGTGGGCGATTTTGTCGATTATTGTGGCAGACGCTTTACGGTCATTGAAAAAGACGGTCAAAGAATTGAACGGGTGAAGATTGACGGTATTAAAGTGTGAGTAAAGGGTTTTCAGGCAGCCTGAAAAGATTAAATAACACAAAAAGGAATATTTAAAATGAGCAATTCGCAAGGAACAAAACAAAAGAATAACGATAAAAAAATATTTGACTGGAAATTTTGGACTATTCTTGGGACTATTTCTATTATTCCTGCATTTATTTCTGCGGGATTATATTTTTTCCGATTTTTTGGAAAGTTAGATAATAAAACAGGAATTGAACAAGAAATTGATTGTTTTCAATACTGTGATACTCCGCAAACAAATACTGAAACAGCAGAAATTTTTACGCACTGGGCTGATAATTGGGGTTTAAGCAAATCACAAAGTATTTTTGGTCAATTTGGCGATTACTTTGGCGGTACAGTTGGGACATTTATTGCGATTGCTGTACTTATTGTTACTATAAAAATTTTATCTGTACAGAAACAAGAACTTGACAAAACAGTACGAGAATTAGAATTGACAAGAAGTACATTTTTACAAGAACAATTTGAAACAACATTTTTTACTTTGTTGGAAAAAATGAATGTATATAAAGATAATAAGGATTTAACACAATTTTATTTGGTATTACGAGTGATTTATCAACATATTAAAAAATATAGTGATAAATATGAAGATAATGAAGATAATGAAGATAATGAAGATATTAGCAAAAAAGATATTGTTGAAAAATACAATAATATTGTAAAGTTATATTTGGATAACATTATACTATTAAAAATATTCATCTTTCCAGTAGTTACCCGTGATTATTTTATAAAGGATAAAAACTTATTTCATAGTGACATTAAATCATTATGTGAAGAATATTCATTATTTGAGAATTTATACATTAGCAAAACAACATTAACAGGAGACGAACCACAACCTAATATTTATAATGCTTTTTTAGATAAAGAAATAAAAGATTTATGTTTGAAATTTTTTAAAGTGTCTGCATTTGAAGGAAACTATTCTTTAATGAAAGATAGAATAGAATTAGAAGAAAATAAAGATGAAATTGAAAGATATATCAAGCACCCCGATGTTTTATATCAATTATATGCAGCAAATAATCATCATATTGATATTAAACAAAGTGAATTAAAGGATATATTAAAAAATTTGTCATTTGATAAAGACGATTATTATAAAAAGAAACTGATAATGGAAGAAGTTATTGAATTACTGTGTGGGGAAAATTGCCCTGATGATAAAGAGACAAGTATCGGTTATTTAGATAAACTAATTGTGTTTAGTGAAGATACTTGTCGTAAAGAAGATACTTGTTGTAAAGAAGATACTTGTTGTAAAGAAGATACTTGTTGTAAAAATACAGATAATTTATCCCATCTTGAAATTTTTCAACCGTGTGAAGAAATTATTTCACATATGATGAGTAATATAAAAAATGATAATATAATAAAAAATATTTCAATTCAGGACTTTGTGGATCATCTTTTAGAGTTAATTTGCAAAAAAGAAACATTTGTTGTTCCTGTGAAATTTTTGTACCATATATTCAATAAGGAAGAAATAGATAAAAACTGGGGTGAAGTGAAAAATATTATAATACAAATGAATAAATTTATTCCTGAATATCATAAATCATTTAGTGATGATAATGATATTCAGGAATACAAAGAATATCGACAAGAGCAGGATAAAAAATACCAAGAAATGAAATCCAAACTATTAGAAATGATTGAGAAGAATAAAGATAGATTAAATATCAATCATCTGAAAAACCAGTAACATAAAGTATTTTCAGGCTACCTGAAACCACTTAACACCACAAAAAACCCTTTCAGGCTGCCTGAAAGGGTTTTATTACATATAAAACAACAAATTACAGCGTTAAACCGCCAGTAATTTCGATGGCTGCACCGTTGATATAAGACGCTTCGTCTGATGCCAAGAATGCGAACAAGTCAGCGATTTCGCGTGGTTCTGCCATGCGTTTCATCGGAATACGAGCAGCCATAGAATCGCGAATGTTTTCAGGCATTTTTTGTACCATTGGGGTTGCTACGAAACCTGGACAAATTGCATTCGCACGAATACCTTTTTTGCCCAATTCTCTTGCCCAAACTTTGGCAAAGCCGATTACGCCGAATTTGGTAGCGGCATAGTTGGTTTGACCGAAGTTACCATACACACCCACGACCGAAGAAGTGTTTAACACCACGCCATAACCTTGTGCAACCATTTGATTGACAATTGCACGAGTCATATTGTAAGTGCCTTTTAAGTTAATATCGACCACGCTATCAAACTGTTCGTCTGTCATTTTGATTAACTGTGCGTCTTGGGTAATGCCTGCGATATTGCACAAAACATCAACGCGTCCGAAGTTTTTCAGCACATCATCATACATTGCTTGAATGGAATCTTTATCGACCACATTCACCACATAACCTTTGGCTTTACCGCCTAATGTGTTGATGTCTTGGGCGATTTTTTCTACGGCTTCTTTATTCAAGTCGCAGACCGCGATGATTGCACCTTCTTGGGCGAATTTTTGCACAGTTGCCAAACCGATACCGCCAGCGGCACCCGTAATTACAGAAACTTTATTTTGCAAACGCATAATTATTGTCTCCAATCAATGGGTTAATGAAAAAAGAAAGATTATTTTGGATAAAAATCATCTTCCGTACTCGTTATCATAGTCTTTTTATTGCAATGCGTCAAACAAGAAAGTCCTAAAATAAAGGCTTATCAAGCATTCAAAGCAGATGAAACGATTGAGTTTTGATTTAAAGTAAAAGATAACCTATTTTTTCAGGCTGCCTGAAAGATAAGCCCACTACTCACTATCCAAACCGTATTGTTCTCTACGGCGTAAATTGCGTTGATGAGAGCGTTCTTTTTGTTGTTGCAATTCTTGTTCTGCGAGTTCATTTGATTTTACGCTAATGCGTTTTTGGCTGGCTGTTTTTTGCCCTGCCTGATTTAATAATTGATTGATATTTAATGTTATTTTTTTATCTGACACTGTTTCAGGCTGCCTGAATATTTGTTTTTGCTGATAGCGTAAGGCGGCGTGTTCTTTTGCGGCGGATTGTTTTTCGGGCAATCTTGATAAAAAGGTGTTGCGTGGCAGAAAATTATCTTTTACTTCAACGGTTTGAATACAATCTGTGGGACAAACTTCCAAACACAAGCCACAACCTGTACATTCATCGGCAATGACGGCGTGCATTAACTTGGCGGCACCGCTTACTGCATTCACGGGGCAAGCGGCAATGCAGGCGGTGCAACCGATACAGCCGTCTTCTTCTATGCGTGCAATAAAGAGCGGCACAGATTGAACGCCCTGATACACGGGCAAATCGGCGATTTCGGCAATTTGCTGTGCTGTTTTATCACCGCCCACTGTGCATAAATTCGCTTGCGTGGTGCGATACGCCAAGGCTTTGGCATAAGACGCACAATCGGCAAAACCACAACGGCGACATTGCGTTTGCGGTAGAATTTGTTCGATTTTTTTAATAATATCTTGTTTTGATTTCATTTTTATAACTATATGATGATAAATTAACTCTTTCAGGCAACCTGAAAGCCAAATTGTATTAAATTAAGTATTCTTATTCAAAGAAACCAAAAAATATGAAGAATTACTTTACTCTTCACAATACTGTGCAATATAAGGAAGTCCATTATCATATACTGCGAACACCCTTATATACATTTTTTCATTAACATTATAAATGTCAATGAATGAATATTGAAAAATATTAAATGCTTTACCATATTTCTTATAATTTTTATATTTTCTATAATCACTTCTTTTTAAAGAAGTTTCTATATCCAGTCTTGGTTTATCTTTCCAATAATCTGAACTATAAGAATTATCAAGATAACCTTGTGGATCATATTTGTGCCAACAATGTATTTTATCAACAATTCTGACTAATGATTTATCAGATAATACAGCATTTTTTATTTTACTTTTCAATATTGAATTATCATTATTTTTATTAAGTAATGTTAATTCATTTATCAAATATCTTCTATGCTTATTTAGTTCCCTACCTTTTCTTTCCATATCTTTTAAGCATAATTCTAATTGTTTCCATTGATTTGGCATTGAACTTATTGTTTTATCTACAATAAAACCATTATCATCTACTTTATCAAAAATATTTTCAGCATTGATATTAAATATAACATTTGCTGGCAACCAAACACTTTTTATTTCTGTATCTTTTGTAATACTTTTGTAATAATCATCTTTACGAGTTATTTTACCGTTAATATGAAAATGAAAGGATACATTACTTAAATTATTTTTAATATTATTCAATGGAGAACCATTTATATATCCATTATTCAAATAATACAATGTACTGTTATCAGATAATAAATTATTTTCATCTAATGAATAGACATCTATGTTACATAATTTATCTATGGTAGTTTCTTCGCCGCCTATAACTTCTTCTATTGAAAACTGATAAATCAAACCCTTTAATCTTAATTGTTTGTACAATGGTGCTATTTTTGTTTTGCCTGATTTTCTTGGTGCTTTTTGTCCTTTTTCATCAACATACGGACTTTCCAAACTATATTTTTTCCATTCAGGGTCAAATAAACCCAAATAATCTGCACCGAATAGCAAGGATAAAATGACCAATAAACTTAAAAATATTTTTTTCTTCATAAAAACCTTTCAGGCAGCCTGAAACTCAAATTTTCTCCACTAAATAATTTGACAAAGCCACAAATTGTTCTGGCGTAATATTTTCGGGGCGGCAGGACGGGGAAATGCCTACTGCAAGTAAATCGTCATCATCTGCCAAGCCTTTGAGATTATTATGAATTGTTTTTCTTCTCATCGCAAATGACTGTGTTAAAACTTGCGAAAAATGGTTGAAATTATGTGCCACGCCTATGCGTCCTATATCCGTTATCATACGCACCACAGCCGAATCCACTTTGGGAGCAGGTTCAAAGGCGGCAGGCGGCACATCAATCATTTTTTCCATAGCAAAAAAATACTGCAAAGCCACGCTCAAACGCCCGTAGTGCTTGTTACTTGGCGTAGCACACATGCGTTCAACCACTTCTTTTTGCAACATAAAGTGCATTTCCGAAATTTCGTTTGCATAGTGTGCCAAATGAAACAGCAAAGGCGTAGAAATATTATACGGCAGGTTGCCGACAATTTTTTTTATGCCACGAATTTGGGCGAAATCGAATTTTAAAACATCGCCTGAATGAATGGTCAGTTTATCTGCAAAGGGTTGATTTTGCAGATATTCAATAATATCTCTATCAATTTCAATCACATGCAAATGTTTCAGGCAGCCTGATAAGGGTTTGGTTAAAGCCCCCAAACCAGGACCGATTTCCACAACAATATCATCAGGTTGTGGGTTAATCGCTTGAATAATGGCGTGAATAATGTGCATATCGTGCAGGAAATTCTGCCCAAAGCGTTTGCGTGCGGTGTGGTTCATTGCGTTTATCAAATTAAAATAAATATAGATTGTGCCATAAATTATTTCAGGCTGCCTGAAACATTATTCAAAGGAGTGTTTGCCTTTTTCCATTCTCCATAAAGGGTTAAGGTTTTAAAACAGTTACAGTGAAGTGGGCAGTAGGTTGAGTTCCCAATTCTTCCGTGTTTGGACAGGTGTCCATTCTGCTATATGACCATGCACCATGTGAATATGTACCCATAGTGCGCGCGAAAGCAAAAATCGTTTTTTCCGCCAATAATTCATTTGTTTGGCGGTCAATAATCTTAA
>JAFWRB010000198.1 GCA_017508845.1 Neisseriaceae bacterium
CATAATAATGAAAAGAAAATATATTTTTACGGTATGTGTTAGAATAAATTTTAGGCAGCCTTAAAAAGAGTACGATATGAAAAAAATCAATTTATTATTTGTTTGTTTGGGCAATATTTGTCGCTCGCCTATGGCGGAATTTGTGATGCGGGATTTAATTGTCAAAGCCCATTTATCCGACAAAATTGCCACAGCCAGTTGCGGCACTTCGGGTTGGCATGATGGGGAATATATGCACCAAGGCACGCAAAGGTTGTTGCGTGAGCATGACATTAAGCCACAACCGTTTGTGAGTAGCAGGCTGCCTGAAAATGCTTTATCGCTATTTGATTATATTGCAGTGATGGACGACAATAATTTACGCGATGTGGAACACCTTTTAGGACACAATCCACAACGCATTTTCAAACTCACTGATTTTACTGAAAATTTTGATTTTGTTCCTGACCCTTGGTATTCGGGTAATTTTGAAGAATGCTTTGAAATTATTGAAAACTGTTGTCAAAACTGGTTAAAACAACTAAAAAACACACTAAAATCAATGTAAGCAATGACATAATGATATTTTTTTGTTAAACTTGCAGGCTGTGAGTATTCAAACAAGTAGAAAAGCCGAATAATGTTCGACCATAAAATCGTTTTTACAGGCCCTATGGGGTGTGGCAAAACCACCGCTATTCATACATATAGCGAGGTTGAGCCTGTGATGACCGAAGTCAAAGCCACCGAATCCGAAGTTACTGCCATTAAAGAAAACACCACAGTCGCCATGGACTATGGTTTGGTTACTTTGGACGAAGAAACGCGTGTGCATTTATATGGCACACCAGGGCAAGAACGCTTTGATTTTATGTGGGATATTTTGGGCGAAGGGGCTCATGGCATTGTGGTTTTGGTCGATCACTTGGCGGCTGACCCGATTGAAAGAATGAATTTTTACTTGAGTAAATTCGATAAATTTCTCAAAAATGTGCCTTGCGTTGTGGGCATTAACAAATTCGATTCGCCCGCTCCACACAATCTCAAATTGGCAGATTACGAAAAAGCCGTGCATGAACGCTATCCCGATATGCAAGTTTTTGAAGTGGATATTCGTAAAGAAGAAGATGTACGCATGCTGATTATGTCCTTGTTATTTGCCAAGCCCAAGTCGATTACAGGCATTTTGGAACGCTTGGATAGATTGCCTGTGCCGAAGTTGGTGCAACCCAAGGCAACCTGAAACACAAAAATCCAAACAAACCGCAATATTTCAGGTACAATGCACACTTCGTTATAAGAAAAACACCACACACCACAAGCGAAAAAAACCAAATGATTTTTATAACATTAAAAATCAAAAAGTTATAGTAGTTTCAATTTCCGACAATCCCATGTTTTGGAGAAAGCATAATGAAAGAAAAACGGTTGCAAGTGTTTATTGACGGTGTCAATAACTACTTTACGCAAGTAAATAAATACGAAATTGATGTCGGCACGCCTTACTTGTGCGAAAACACCAATCCGCCTGCCTGCGACATTACAGGTGTGATTGGCATTACAGGCCCGATTACAGGCTGTGTTTATTTCACCGCACCTGGCGATCTTTTGATTCATTTATTGCAGACGATTGAAGAACCTGACCAATCTTTGGATAACCAAATGGACTTGGTAGGCGAAGTGGCAAACACCATTTCAGGCAACGCACGCAGTGAATATGGCCCTGAATTTAACATTTCTGTGCCATTTATCATCAAAGGCATTCCAGACGAAATTCACTTGCCACGCGATTCTCGTTCTTTCGTCATTCCGATTGACTGGAAAGAACACACCGCTTATATCGTGATTTGCTTGCGTAAATCGTAATACGCTTGGGTGTTTGAAGCTTATTCGCAGATAATGGTTTTGTATGAAAAACCATTATCTGCGTTTGTGTTTTCAGGCAGCCTGAAACATTGGAAAAACAATGAATTATTTATCCCCAAACATACAAAACGCCTTAAATCAATTAGGTTTAGCCACACCGCAGGATATTGCGAATATGGGTGTGGTGAAAGTGTTTTTATTGCTCAAAGAATTGGGCTTAACGCCGACTAAATCGGTGTTGTGGCGTTTGGACGCTTTTTCTCGTGGCGTTTCTTTGGGAGAAATTGATGACACACGCAAACAACAACTTTCAGGCAGCCTGAAAGCACACCTTCCTGTGGCGATTTTTCCGTCTGTTGCAAAAATGCAACACTTTATGAGCATAGCATTGACAGAAGCCCAAAAAGCGGCACAACAAGACGAAGTACCTGTGGGAGCGGTTGTGGTGTGTCAAGATAAAGTGATTGCCCAAGCCCATAATACCAGTGAAAAAGACGGCATTGCTTTTCATCATGCGGAACTCAATACTTTAACTATAGCCGCAAAAATTTGTGGAAAATCAAGGCTGTGCGATTGTGATATATATATTACGCTTGAACCGTGTTTAATGTGTGCAGGGGCAATACTACACGCACGCATACGCCGCCTGATTTTTGCCGCATTTGAACCCAAAACAGGGGTTGCAGGGAGTATCGCCAATATTTTTGCAGATAAAAAATTTAATCATCATACGGCTGTTTTAAGCGGGGTGTGCGAAAAAGAAGCACAAAATATGTTAAAAGCGTTTTTTTCTGTTAGACGGTGATATAATGTAAGGTATTTTCAGCAATTTACATAAGAAATTTCTTCACAACGAAGAGAAGTACGCATCAAGACAGGAAATAAATATTTGTGGAAATTTCACTATGAAACTGAAAACAAAACATTTCTTATTAGCAGGACTGTTGGCTTTGCCATTGTTTTTTACGGCGTGTTCGGATAATCAATATTCCGAAGCGATGCCTGACAATGTCGAAAACTTAATTCGTCCAAATAATTACACTTCGGACAAAGTCTATACCTTTATGGCAGAGCCGTCCAAAATGCCTTTGACCGCACGCGATGAAGTGGGCAATAATTTAATTGGTTTTGAAGTGGATTTGCTCACCGAAATTGGCAAACGCGAAAACTTTGAAATCAAAACCCGCCCGCAAGCATTAAGTGGCTTGGTTAGGGCATTAGATGAGGGTTCGGCGGATATTATCGGCAGCGGCTTAACCGTTACCGATGATATGAAAAATCAAGTGGATTTCACACAATTTTATATGACAGTCGGCTATGTTTTATTGGTAAAAGAAGACGACAGTCAAATCAATTCTATTCCCGATTTAGTGGGCAAACGCTTGTTGGTGCAAGAGGGGACAACTGCACAAGAAATTGCCAATGCTGCCTTAATTTTATTAGCCAACAACAGCAATGCCAAAGTTGATGCCCATATACAAGTTTCCGAAGGCACGGTTGTGCCTTGGGAAACCACTTCTGTGCCTACGGTTTATTCAGGCATTCGTGCGTTAGCCACAGGCGAAGCGGACGCAATGCTATTGGATATGCCGCTTGCCTTGTATTATCAAAAACGCAAAGAATTGGGTTTAAAAGTTATTCCGTTAAAACTCAAACGAGGGGAACAATACGCCTTTGCGGTTCGTAAAGGACGCAAAGAATTGCGACAAAAAATCAACAGCGGTTTAGGTAAAGTGCTTACAGACGGCACTTATCGCAAACTATACCGCAAATGGTTCGATTCTGACCCCACTTGGTAATGATAAGGAGTGCGGAAAAATGGACATAAAACTACCTAAAATCTCTATGCGTGGCGGCGGTGAAAAGAAAACTTCCCCCAAAAAGACAGCCGTTCGCTCGCCTAAAAAACAAGGCGAAGCCCGTTATCGTGGCTTGGTGATTTCCATTACCGTGTTTATTCTGCTGGTTGCAGGCGTGTTGGGTATGAATTTTTACCTATCGGGCGAAATGGCAAGAAATGCTGTGGCGATCAATGTGTCTTCTTCAATGCGTGATTCTATTCAAAACATTACACGCGATTTATTCAGCCTGCGTTTGGTGATTAACGAAGACCCGCACGCACCGCATATTGAAGAAACAATCAAACGCTTGGAACAAAATGTTAAATTATTTGAACAAAATTTGCATTCCTTTGCCTATGGCGGTCAAATTAAATCGGTTGATGGAGCAACAACCGAAGTAGAACCATTAGAAGGCAAGGAATTGGAAGTTTTATCTGCGGCTCAACGCGAATGGGGTACTTACGAACAAAAATTGCGTACTTACTTAATGTCGGCACGCGATATTAGCGTGAATACTTCCTTGTTAGACGCAGTAACCGAAGAAGCCCAAAATGCCAACAACACCATTTACACCGCAGTGAATGCTTTAACGGATCGCATTACCAACCGCACCATACAACGCATGAAAATGATGAAAACCATTCAAATCGGCGGTGTGGCGGTACTTTTGGCTTACTGGATTATCTTTATCTTCTTCTTTGCACGCCGCTTGCAAGTGTTTGATACCGAAAGTAAAGACGCTCGCCGTGAAACCCGTGAAATTTTGCAAACCGTGAAAGACGGCTTGTTCTTGGTGGATAAAGATTTGAAAATCGGTTCGCAATATTCTGCCGCTTTGGAAAATATTATCGGACAACGCGGCGTGGGCGGCAAAGATTTAGGTACAGTGTTAGAAAGCATTGTGTCGCAAAAAGATGTGGAAACCACGCGTGGTTTTATTGCCCAGTTATTTAACAAACGCATTAAGCCCAAACTCATCACCGACTTAAATCCCTTGCACCGCATTTCGGTGGAAGTTGATGATATGAACGGCTTTAAGCAAGAACGCTTTTTGGATTTTCAATTTTCACGCGTGTATGAAGGGGACGACATTGCCCGCATTTTGGTTTCTGTGTCCGACATTACCGCTGCCGTGCGTTTGGAAGAACGATTAGCACAAGAACGCGAACAAAACGATTTGCAAATGGAAACCTTAACTTCCGTTTTGAATATCGAACCCGATTTGGTGAGCAGTTTCTTGTCGTCTGTGCGGCAGTGTATGAGTCGCATTAACGACATTCTCAAACTGCAAGTTGGGCATAATCCCGAAGTGCTGAAAACCAAATTACGGGATATTTATCGTGAAATTCACAGCATTAAGGGCGAATCGTCTGCCCTGCGTTTGAATAGTTTTGTGGTTTTAGCCACTTCGTTTGAAGACAAAATCGAAAGCATGCAAAGGCAGCCTGAACTCACAGGTAACGACTTCTTGCCTTTAACCGTGATGTTGGACGAATTGATGGCAGCATTCAAAGGCATTGAACAATTAGCCAAACGCGTAGGGGTTGTGGCAACTTCCAAACAAGACGGACGCAATCTGCCGCCCACACACACCGAAAGCGGCTTGATGAAACGCTATTTCGACCAGTTTGCCCAAGATATTGCCCGCCGCAATAACAAAAAAGTAACGGTTGATTGTCGCGGTTTTGATGAAATTCAACTGCCGCAACAAACCGCCGCTTTTGTGAAAGAAATTGTTTTACAATTATTACGCAATTCCATTTATCACGGCATTGAAGACCCGATTGAACGGCAAACCGTAGGCAAACCCGAGACAGGCGTGGTAAAAATCTTATTAGAAAACGGTAAAAATAATCACATTATGCTCACCGTTGAAGATGACGGCACAGGTTTGGACGCAACGCGTATTCGCCAAAAAGCCGTAGAAAAAGGCTTATACACCGAAGAACAAGCCGAATTATTAAACAGCAAACAACTGTTGAGTTTGATTTTTGCATCAGGCTTTTCCACAGCCAAATCGGGTAACGAAGACGCAGGACGCGGCGTGGGTATGGGTATTGTGAAAGACCGTATTCAAAGTTTAGGCGGTCGCTTAAAAACCGAATCGGAAAAAGGCAAATTCACCCGCTTTACGGCAAATATTCCTGTGGGTGAATAATTGGGGGACAAAAAATGTTTAAACTGATGATTGTTGATGATTCAACCATTATTCGCAACCGCATTAAACGGGCGTATAACAACGCACAGTTTGAATTAATCGGCACAGCGAAAAATGGCGTTGAAGCGTTAGCGTTGTTTCAAAAACACCGCCCCGATGTCATTACAATGGACTTAACAATGGCAGAAATGGACGGCTTGGAATGTATTGCCCGCATTATGCAAATTGACCCAGACGCACAAATTTTGGTGATTTCCGCTATGTCCGACAAAGCTACAGGCATTCGGGCGTTGGAATTAGGAGCACAGGGCTTTATCTGCAAACCTTTCACCGATGACCAGTTGGTTGAAGCCTTAAATGAGTTGGTGATGGATTGAGTTGTTGAAATAGTCAAAAAAACCTTTCAGGCTGCCTGAAAGGTTTTTTCAAAGGGGCGTAGGGTAGGTAATTTGTTGAGAATGCGGTTTTCATTTCAGGTAGCCTATCATTAAAAACGGCGTTGCGTTAAATCATTTCAGGTAGCCTTAAATTATTTTGTATTGCGTCCGTTTTTGGTGATAGGCTACCCTAAAACAGGGTTCTGAAACGCTTCGCCTTGCGGCTTGCTGAACCCTGTTTTAGGGGATTGCCACGCCTGACTTTGGTCAGGCTCGCAATGACGATAAGGGTTTCAGGCAGGTGCAAAGATAAAAAACAACTTTGAATATTAGGAAAATAACACAATGAGAACTTTACTTTCTTTCGATATTGAAACAGTTCCAGACGCTCACGGTATTCGCGTGCTTTATGGGCTGCCTGAAAACTTGTCGGACGCTGAAACTGTGGTATTTATGCAGCAAAAACGCCGTGCCGACACAGGAGGCGACTTTATGCCTTTGCATTTGCAAAAAGTCGTAGCGATTTCTTGTTGTATGCGAAAAGGCGCAAGTAATGTTAAAGTTGCCACATTAGGCTCTCCAAACGACACCGAAGACATTATTTTGACTAAATTTTTCGACATTATCGAACAGACCACACCGCAGTTAATCAGTTGGAATGGCGGCGGTTTTGATTTGCCTGTGCTGCATTATCGTGGCTTAATTCACGGTATTACGGCTGCAAAATACTGGGCTATGGACGGCGATTTTAAATGGAATAATTATATTAGCCGCTATCATTTTCGCCATTGCGATTTAATGGATTTGTTAGCCTTGTATCAGCCTAAAAATAATGTTCCTTTGGACGATATGGCTAAATTGTGTGGCTTTCCTGGTAAGTTAGGAATGGACGGCTCCAAAGTTTGGCAAGCCTATACGGAAGGTAAAATTGACGAAATTCGTGATTATTGCGAAACAGACGCTCTAAATACTTATTTAATGTACCTGCGTTTTGAGTTAATGCGTGGTGCGTTAGACGGCGATGAATACGCAAATGAAATCAACTTGGTAGAACAATTTTTGCGTGATCACAATGCCAAACAACACTGGCGTGAATTTTTAACAGCGTGGGGCAAATAATGCGGCGATTGTCTGGCACAAAATTATATGCCGTGCGTCATCACTTAAAAAAAGGCGGAGTGATTGCGTATCCTACCGAAAGTTGTTTTGGTGTGGGCGGCTTGCCGTTTCATACCAAAGCCTTACGCCAAATTTTACGCTTAAAAAAACGCCCGATGAATAAAGGTATGATTGTAGTCGGCGGCAAAATCGAACAATTACAAGCACTCACCCTTTTCAGGCAGCCTGAAAAATGGCAAGAATTAAAACAACAATGGCAAAAAACGCCCACTTCTTTTTTATTGCCTGGAAATAAAAACAAGGCGTTGCCCACATTGCGTGGAACAGGGCGGCAAAATCTATGCGTACGCATACCGTGCCATTTGGGCGTGCAAAATTTATGCAACGATTTACACACCGCTTTGGTTTCCACTTCTGCAAACCGCTCCCACGCCAAACCCTGCCGCAATGAACGAGAAGCCAAACGCTTATTCGGCAAAAAAGCAATGACAATTTCAGGCAAAATCGGCAAATACCGCAGCCCAAGTAAAATTATCGACTGGCAAAGCGGTGAAGTGGTGCGTGGGTAAGACAGTTACCTTTCAGGCTGCCTGAAATCATTTTTGCGATGTGGCGTTATATTGAATTCCCTGCACGGGAAGTGCTTTCAGGCTGCCTGAAAACAAAAAAAAGATTGTATAATGACCCATTCCCCATAATCTTAACAGGAGCAGATAATGACTTACATTGTTACAGGTGCGGCTGGTTTTATCGGCAGCAATATAGTTAAAGCCCTAAACGAAAAAGGTATTCGTAAAATTATTGCAGTTGATGACTTAACAGACGGCACCAAAATTGCTAATTTGTCCGACTGCGATATTTTGGATTATTGGGACAAAAACGAATTTATGAACGCCATCATTTGCCAACATCAATTCTCTTTCAAAAACATTCACGCCGTATTTCATGAAGGGGCGTGTTCGGACACAATGGAACATAACGGCGTTTTTATGATGGCAAATAATTACCGTTACACCTACGATTTATTTTTGTGGTGTCAAGAAAATAAAACACCTTTATTGTATGCGTCATCTGCTGCGGTTTATGGCGGCGGGGCAGTTTTTAAAGAAGACCGCAAATACGAAAAACCGTTGAATGTATATGGCTATTCTAAATTTCTGTTTGACCAAGTGCTACGCCGTTATATGAAAAAAGGCTTGAAATCTCAAACCGTTGGCTTTCGTTATTTTAATGTGTATGGCATAAACGAACAGCATAAAGGTAGAATGGCGTCTGTGGCTTTTCATCATTTTAATCAATATAAAAAAGACGGCTTTGTTATGCTGTTTGGCAAGTATGACGGCTATGAAAATGGCGAGCAAAAACGCGATTTTGTCAGCGTAGAAGATGTGGTTAAAGTCA
>JAFWRB010000199.1 GCA_017508845.1 Neisseriaceae bacterium
ATTTAACTGCTATTCCTGCAATTACTTTGTCAGGATTTTTAATGGCTATATCAATTTTTTTCTCATAATATCTACCCTGTATCTTTTCTTCTTTACCATTACCAAAACCTAATGCGGATACAGTATAAACTGTTGTTTTATCTGTATTCTTATTTTTTATTTTATTATCAATATCTTTGGCAATTTCCCCATGCAATACTTTTAATTTCTTATTGCTACGAGAACCATCTAATTTTTTATTGCCACGAGTACCAGGATCCAAATAAGTTTTAAAAGATTCTTTGAGTACATTCAAAAAGGTCTGATTGTCCATTTTACTCACCTATAATTTTATAATCCAAATATTTTAATAAGTCCTTTGACGAAAATGTATAATATCCGCCTTGTTTATATTTTCCCAATGATTGAATATAATCAACAAATTCTTGTTGAAATAAAATTCGTTTTAATTCATTAAAAGATAACTCGGTTAAAATATATAAACCGCTGTAACTGCCCACTCCTGCTGGACAAGGTGTTAATTTAATATCATCAATATGACGAATTAGGGCATTAATAGCATATTTGTTTTTCCAAGTATCTAATATGCCTTGAGAACGACCAAAAATATGCCAAATGTTTTTATTTTCTAAACTGCGAGATTTTAAGCGTTCTGCATTTTGAAAATAATAGTCTTTAATTTTCGGCACTTTAATCAATTCATCAAAAGGAATATATTTGCCATTTTTATCATACGGATAAAAGCATTGTGCGGTTACACCAGTAGAAGATTTAATTACTGGAATAGTATATTCATCAAAATCAAATTGACCGATAAAAAAGTTATCACACAGCGTGGCAAAGCCGTTTTTAACATCAATAATATTTTTTTCAGGCTGCCTGAAAAGAATATTTTTTATTTTAATTAAGTTTTTGGGATTAGAAAAATAAAAATTACCGTCAAGATAAAATTCATTATATCTTAATATTTCATTTTGTTGCGTTTCTCCATTAATATACTCTATATAATCATTTTTTTCCTTTGATAATAAAATAACAGCAGTATAAGTTGTGGCATTAAATATTTGTTTGTGTTTTAAGTCAATGACTTTTTTAAGCAGTTTATTTTGAATTAAATTTTTTCTTAATAATTTTGCAGCCAAACTATTAAATAAAGATGACGGATTGATATAGCATAATACGCCTGTTTTATTAAGCATAGCAATGCCTATTTCATAAAACACAATATATAAATCTGTCATTCCTTGCTGGGTTAAATGAAATTGTTTGACCGATGAATAATCTAATAAGTTATGCACCCTTACATAGGGTGGATTGCCTATTACAAAATCCATTTTGCCATTATAGTCTTGAACGGTCAATGCATCTGTATTTTTTATATCCCATTTTATATTATAACTACCTAATAATTCAGTAATTTTATTTAAATTATCTATACATTTTTGATATTCGCTTTTTTCAACTTCTATGCCGTGAATATAGAATTCTAAATCTTGTTTTATTTGTTGTTTGCTTTGCCCCTTTTTTAATGCGATTTCACAATAACGGCGAACAATTTCGCATAAAAACGCACCATCTCCACAACTGTTATCGATAATGTGTTTTTGCAATATACTGTCGCCACAATAATTTGCTGTATCTAAAATAAAACGCACCATATCACTCGGCGTATAATAACGGCCGTTGTTTTTTTCTTCTGTGCGTTTTAATTCTTTCATTTGCTATTTATTTTCTCTGTTAAAAAATTTTTTCTCTGTTATAAAATTATAAATTTTTTCAATTATATAAATTGATAGTTCCCTTTTATTTTTCTTGGAACATTCTTTAATTTCTTCCCATAAATTTTTCTCTTTAATCATTGCCCATAAATCTTGACCATAATAAGTCATTTCTGTGATTACATAATCTTCACCTGCCCCTGTACTGCACTCTTTTCCTGCAACAAACCCTGCTTCTATCATCATTTTCAAATGATATTTAACAATATTCTCGTGATAACTGGGTAATTTTTCAATAAAATACTTATAAAACAACCAGTTTCCATAATCATCAGGTGATTTCTCCGCCAAAATGCGTAGAATTTCACGAATTAAATCCCAGTTTCTTTCCATACTGCATTACTTTCTCAAAATATCTTTTCAGGCTGCCTGAAAACTAAATACACTCTCCTTTTGTGTGAAGATTGTCACGCTGTAATCAATCACGGCTTGCAATGACAATAGCGATTAAATCTTACACGCTCCCCCTGCACAGCCGTCATCTTCCAAATCGGCTTGTCCATCATCGGCTCCGTCCCTTGTGTTTTGATAATACAGGGTTTTTAAGCCGTATTTATAGGCGGTGAGTAAGTCTTTTAATAAAATTTTCATCGGCACTTTGCCGCCTTCAAAGCGTTTCGGGTCGTAGTTGGTGTTGGCGGATATGGCTTGATCGACAAATTTTTGCATAATGCCGACTAATTTCAGGTAGCCATCGTTATCGGGAATGTGCCATAAGAGTTCGTAGCCGTGTTTTAGGCGTTCGATTTCAGGCACCACTTGTTTTAATATGCCGTCTTTGGATTGTTTCACCGACACCAGTCCGCGTGGCGGTTCGATTCCGTTTGTGGCGTTGGAAATTTGGCTGGAAGTTTCGGACGGCATTAAAGCGGTTACAGTGGAATTGCGTAAGCCATACTGCACAGTGTCCTGCCGTAATTGTTCCCAGTCGTAATGCAAAGGCTCGTTGCAAATTGCGTCCAAGTCTTTTTTGTAGGTATCAATCGGCAGAATGCCTTGTGCGTAACGCGTATCAAGAAAAGCTGGACACGCTCCCTGCTCTTTTGCCAACTGGTTGGACGCTTTAAGTAAATAATATTGCAAGGCTTCAAAGGTTTTGTGGGTTAAGGATAAACCCGAACCGTCCGAATAGCGTTTGCCGTTTTTGGCTAAATAATACGCATAGTTAATCACGCCTATGCCCAAAGCACGGCGTTTCATCGTGGCGATTTTGGCGGCACGAATAGGATAATCTTGATAATCCAACAGTGCGTCTAACGCACGCACGGTTAAATCGGTTAAGTTTTCTAATTCGTCTAAATTGTCTAACGCACCCAAGTTAATAGCAGAAAGCGTACATAACGCAATTTCGCCGTTTTCATCGTTAATATCGTTTAAGGGCTTGGTTGGCAAGGCAATTTCCAAGCATAAATTCGACTGCCGAACAGGTGCAATTTCAGGAATAAACGGGCTGTGCGTATTGCAATGATCGACATTTTGAATATAAATTCGCCCTGTGCTGGCTCGCTCCTGCATCATCAAGGAGAATAAATCAACCGCTGGAATACTGCGTTTGCGTATGGTTTCGTCCGCTTCATATTTGGCATATAATTGTGCAAATTTTTCTTGGTCAGCGAAAAATGCTTCATATAAATCAGGCACATCAGCAGGCGAGAATAGCGTAATTTTTTCGCTTTTAATCAAGCGTTGATACAGCGTTTTATTGATTTGCACGCCATAATCCAAGTGGCGAACACGGTTTTCTTCCACGCCACGATTGTTTCGCAACACCAACAAAGATTCCACTTCCAAGTGCCACAAAGGATAAAACAGCGTTGCCGCACCGCCACGCACGCCGCCTTGCGAACACGATTTCACCGCAGCCTGAAACATTTTGAAAAACGGAATACAACCCGTATGCTGGGCTTCACCGCCACGAATGGGGCTACCCACAGCCCGAATACGCCCTGCGTTAATGCCGATGCCCGCCCGTTGCGACACATATTTCACAATAGACGAAGTTGTGGCGTTAATCGAATCCAAACTGTCATCGCACTCAATCAGCACGCAAGAACTAAACTGGCGGCTTGGCGTGCGAACCCCAGACATAATCGGCGTAGGCAGCGAAATTTTAAACAAACTCACCGCATCATAGAATTTTTTGACATAATTCAAACGCTTATCTTTGGGATATTGCGAGAACAAACACATTGCCACAAGCATATACAAAAACTGCGGACTTTCAAACACCTGCTTGGTAACACGGTCTTGCACCAAGTATTTGCCTTCCAACTGCTTGACTGCCGCATACGAAAAATCCATATCACGGCAATG
>JAFWRB010000200.1 GCA_017508845.1 Neisseriaceae bacterium
AAACCTGTCCATAATAAAGGTTCATCTCCATTTTTACTAATTTGAGAAGACAAATCCATTAAAAATGAATCTATATATTTATTAGATTGACTGGCACTTGCAAAACCCGTACCCATTGCAGTGGTGTATTGCAATACATCTTCATTATCAGCAAAAAAGCGTTCTCCGTGATATACGCCATTAAGCACTTTGGCTTTATGCCATTGATCAAATTGTTCCATTACGGCTTTTTGTACTGGTGAGTTTTCAGGCAGCATATCCAAAAGTTTTGTGTCCAATTTGCCGATATTCACTTTAATTTCAGCAAACTCATCGCCCTTAAATTTTTTGACTAAATCGTCCATTGCGGTATTCCAAGAACCAAGCAATTCGCCAATGGTGATTTTGCCGTTTTTGTCTTCGTAAAGCGAATACGCAACCGATACACCTGCCAAAGCAAAACCGACAATTTGCAAACCTGGAACCATGCTGGTTACAGCAGCGGCGACATTCAAAAGTTCGCCTGCGGATAATTCTTCTATGCTTTTTCCTTGTTGGTGGTTATCCCAGATATTCACACCAACTTGGAGAAGCCCCAATCCGCCCGAAACCTTGCCAAGTTTTTTAGCAACATTTTTTAATGCTATTTCTTCTGCTCCTTTGGCAGATTTTGCAGCAGTAGAAGCAACATCACCTGCGTAAGATGTAGCAATACTTGCGTACCCTAATTCTGCCGATAGAACGCTTTTATCAGGGTCAGATGTTGCGATTGCTTGACTAACTAAATCAGCGGTAATATCCGCATAAGATGTAGTGGATGTAATAAAATACAATCCTGCTTTTTTTGTGGACATATTAACTTCCTTTTAATTAGGTGATTAAAAAATGAGATTAATAATCTCGCTTGTTAAAAAAAGTAAAATCACAATAATAATTATGAATATTGCAATTTCTCTTAATGCTATTAACTGCTCATAATTTCTATCCTTTTTCAACCTTTCCTTGTTACCGCCAGAAAAAATTTTTTCAAATACTGGTGGAAAAAACACCACAGATAGAGTAATAATCAACCACCACGCACCGATTATATGATGCTTAATTTCTTCGTTTATAAACTCTTTATTAAAAACAAGGTGTTGAATATTATTATTTTTATCTAAAAATTCAATTTTACTTACAAGAGAATGTTTTTTAATATTTCTATTTTTGTACAAACTACTATACAAATAAATAATTGAAATCTTTTGAATTGAAGATATTTTATGTTCAGAATTTTCTCCATCATACCAATCACAAAAATCATCTCCTATATCAATATGTAAAGATCTACATAATACAGAGTATGATTTTCCATTATTTTTATCTGTAAAAATAATGGAATTTGATCTATTAACATTAGGTCTTTTAACAACTGGATTTAATATACTTACTTCTCTTTCATTATCTTTATTCCACCAAAGAACAGGTTCAAATACGAGAGAAATGGACATAACAAACACCCACACCGAAAAATATATCTTGTATTTTGTGCTTTTTTTCATATTAACTATCTTTCTCTAAATCATAAAAAACTTTTCAGGCTACCTGAAAAAAGTCCATAAAAACCCTATTCTTCTTATTAGGAAGAATGGCACTAAATTGTTTTACTCGCATTGATAATGTTGATTTTATGTGTGTTTTGGTTTTTTTTATTTGTCATTATTCGCTGTCGGCGAATAATGACGATTTTTTTGTTTCAGGCTACCTGAAAAACATTCCTGCTATTACGGTAGATTATTAGCCCCCTATAATTACCCATTTTGCAACCGATACAAATATCGGTAATAGCCATTTTCTTTTTGCAACAATTCGCTATGCGTGCCTTGTTCAATAATTTGCCCCTTATCCATCGCAATAATGCGGTGTGCGTGGCGTACTGTGGATAGACGGTGAGCAATAATTAACACCGTTCTGCCACGACAAATGGCGTGCATATTTTTCATTATGGCTTGCTCGGATTCGTAGTCCAATGCACTCGTTGCTTCGTCCAAAATTAAAATTTTGGGATTACCCACTAACGCACGAGCAATGGCAATTCTCTGCCGTTGTCCGCCTGATAAGCCTGCACCTTGTTCGCCCACCACCGTGTCATAACCTTGTGGCAGTTCCATAATAAAATCGTGAGCACCTGCTAATTTGGCTGCCTGAATAACTTGCTCTAATGGCATACCTGTTTCGGCTATGGCTATGTTTTCGCGAATGGTGCGGTTCATTAAAATGTTTTCTTGTAAAACAACGCCAATTTGTCGCCGCAACCAAGCAGGGTCGGCAAGGGCTAAATCGTTGCCATCGACTAATACTCTGCCTCTTTCTGGCACATATAAGCGTTGCACTAATTTGGTGAGTGTGGATTTGCCTGAACCCGAACGCCCCACAATGCCAACTATCTCACCTGCTTTTATGTCTAATGATAATTGCCGTAAAATTTCTGCACCGTCTGGACGGTAGCGAAACGATACTTCTTCAAACGCAATATTTCCCTGAATATCAGGCAAAGCCAAGCGTGATGACGGGTTTTCGGTCGGTGTATTCAAAATATCGCCCAAGCGTGCTACCGATATACCCACTTGTTGAAAATCTTGCCATAATTGTGCTAAACGAATAACAGGAGCAGCCACTTGCCCTGCTAACATATTAAAGGCAATTAACTGACCTATGGTTAAATCGCCTGCAATCACCAATCTTGCTCCTAACCATAAAGTCATCACCGTTACCATTTTTTGTATAAATTGAATACCTTGTTGCCCAATCGTGGCTAATCGAGTTACACGAAAACCTGAATGTACATAAGCAGCAAGTTGTTTATCCCAACGGCGTGTCATTTGTGGCTCTACTGCCATTGCTTTGATTGTGCCGATTGTGGTTACGCTTTCCACTAAAAACGATTGATTGTCGGCATTGCGAGCAAATTTATCGTGTAATCTTGCTCGCAAAATCGGGCTAATGGTTGCCGACCATAAGGCATAACACGGTAAAGAAACGATGACCACTAATGTTAGCCAACCGCTATAAAACCACATAACCAATAAAAAGATAAACGAAAAACACAAATCCAAAACCGAAGTTAAGGCTTGTCCTGTTAAAAATGAACGGATTTGCTCCAATTCTCTTGCCCTTGCAACCGTATCGCCCACACGGCGGTGTTCAAAATAAGCCAAAGGTAAGGCAAGTAAATGACGAAATAACTTTGCCCCCAATTCCACATCAATGCGAGAAGTGGTGTGAGCAAAAATATAAGTGCGTAATCCACCTAAAATAATTTCAAATAGAGAAACCACAAACAAAGCAATGGCAATCACATCAAGCGTGGAAAAACCACGATGAACCAAAACCTTGTCCATAACCACTTGAAAAAATAGGGGCGTGATTAAAGCAAACAGTTGCAAAATCACAGAAACCAATAAAACTTCTAATAAAATACGGCGATATTTAATCACCGCAGGAATAAACCAAGTGAAATCGAATTTGGATAACTGCCCTAAAACGGACGCACGAGAAGTCAGCAAAATAATTTCGCCACTGTAAATCTCGGCAAATTCATCAAAAGATAAAACGCGTGCGTTGTTTGAAACTAAATCTTGAATAAGAAATTGATTATCATCGACTTTGGCTAAAATAAAATGCTCGCCGTCATCACGCCAAACCAATGCGGGCAGTGCCGACAAATGCAATCGTGAAATTTTTTGTTTGACTACTTTGGCTTTTAATCCTAAATCTTTGGCGGCTAATAACCACGCTGTTTGTGTTAATCCTGTGCCGTCTTCATCAAAACGATGAGCCAAATCCGCAGGATTAACCGCAATGCCGTGAAAGCGTGCTAACAGCACCAAAGCCGACATCGCCACATTTTTTGTGTCGTTTTTTTGAGGTATTTTTTCCATATTATTTAATTGTTTGTTTTATAACGATTTTTTTATTTAATGAAGTGTGTTTTTGTTGAGAACAAAACCCTGTTATTGTAAAAAATATTGTAAAAAAGTGCAACTATTTTATACTCTTACTGCATGCTTAAAGCGAGTGTTTGTTTGTTACTATGCAGTTTGGTGTTTATTGCCAAATAAGTGCAAATTATTTGAAATGGTAGCGTTTGCGGCTTGCGTTCATCACTTCGCCGACAGATTGAGTATGTTCGTTGATTGTGTTTTGTATGTCATACAGTAATTGAGTGCTTAATCCTGCCGTACCGCTTGCGTTCATCTGTTTTGCAATTTGGTTAATATTGCGTCCGATTTGCAATAAGCGAACATTTGATAATCGCAAGGCAGAAAGTTCGGCGATAGAATGTGTAGGGTGTCGGTCAATTAAATTCCGCACTTGTTGTGCAACAATTTCATTCGCACTCATTTCGTGCAACTGCCCCATTTTCTGTAAATAGGCATATTCGGTGGCGGACAGACGAATTTCTATTCGCAAGCGGCGGTTGTCTGCGGTTTGCGGTTGATAATACAATAGTCTGGGCTTTTCTTCATTTTCTTTTGTTTGAAGACGAAAAAAATCTGCCACAATTTTTTTGATGATTTTAGACACGGATTTTTTACCAAAAACCGCAAGAGATAACTTTTCTAATTCACTATAAAGCGTATCCGATACGCCACATACTTTAATTTGCCTTGTCGCCATTGTCATTCTTTCTGTTTTGAATATAAAAAAGGCAACCTGAAAAAGTTTCAGACTGCCTGAAAGACGATAAATCACAATAAAACCGTTTCATTTAACGAAAAATAATCGAATTTTTTGACTATATTCACGCAATAAAATAACATACCATTTTTCAATATAGGAAATAAACAATGGCGATTGACTTTGAAAACGACAACCCCTACGCACCGCCAAAAAGTAGTGGTGAAATGACTTATGAAGGCAACATCAATTCTTCCGCATTGCAATACTTAAACAGTGCCAGCAAATGGGCTTTGTTTTATGCCGTTATGACTGTGCTGTTTCTTGTGCTTGCGGTGTTCAGTATCAGCGGTGTAGGTGATATTTTTGGTCTTATTATTAACTTTGTTATTTCTGGTTTTTTGGCATTTTATGCTTGGAAATATGCACAAAATGCCAAGTTAATGCAAAGCAATGCCAATATCGAACAATTAGCACAAGGCACGCAATCTCTCAATATGATACTTATCATCAATGGTGTTCTGTTTATTATTGGTTTGGTGATTTTGTGTATCATCTTTTTAGCACTTGTCGCCGTAGCCGTATCGGGCGGTTTTTAATTTAGGAGATGAAATAATGGATATTATGCATGAATTAGAAACCGCTGCGAAATGGTCGAGAATCAATTCATATATTTATTTGATGATTTTGGTTTTTGGCGTTTTGTTTTTGTTGTTAGGTTTGATTGTACTCATTCAATCACCTGCACAAGGTATTGCTTTTGTTTTGGGTGCAGGCATTGTAACTGTTCTTTCTTGGATTGTTCGCAAAGTGTTTATCAATTACCACGAAGCCGCCAATAACGCTATTCAGTCATTATCCGCAAATGCGATTGAAGAAGTGTGCCATTATCAACGCAATATCTTTATCGTTTATGGAGCGTATTACGCTATCTTTTTGGTGATTGCGGTGCTTGCAATATTAGTAGCACTTGCTTTGGGTGGCGTGGCAGCATTATCTTCGTAAAATCAGTCAAACAAAAAAAGGCGAATAAAACATTCGCCTTTTTTATTGTCCCTATTTTCAGGCAGCCTGAAACCCTGACCACAAACAAAAAACCTTGAAAATCAGGGAATTATTTTTTATATAGCTAATGTGCGTTGGCTTTTTCCAATGGCACAATCGCCAATGTTTTGCCTAATGGCAACAATAATTTGATGAGTGTATGCAAGCGTGGGTCGGTGTTCATATTTTCAACTCGTGCAATGGACGGTTGTTTCACACCGCTTAAATCACCCAACTCTCTTTGGCTGATATTCTGCTCATTGCGTGCTTTAATTAACTCGCCAATTAAGGCAACACGCAAATTGCTTTCGACAATTTCTTGTTGCGTGAATAGTTCTTGCCTTAATTCTTCCCAAGTAGTCAGTTTATCTGCTGTTTTCATTGCCATACCTTTCTTTATAATCTTGCAAACGGTATCGTGCGGTTTCAATCTCTCGTTTGGGCGTTTTTTGTGTTTTTTTAACAAAATGGTGCAACAACACAAAACTTTTACCAGTCCAAGCCGCAAATAAAACACGATTGTTTAATGGGCGTAATTCCCATATCTCACCGTCTAAATGTTTCACGATTGGCTCACCAACATAAGTGCCGTATTGGCTTAAAGTTTCAATGTAGTCATTGAGTTTATTAAATTTTATGCGTGCGTCTTTTCCGTTTTTATTGGACAACTCTCGCAAGTACTCTGCCACAGGCTCAACACCGTTACGGTCTTTATAAAAATAAATTTGATACACAATGCACTCCTGTTATGTCTCGATGATAACCTAAATGTTATCAAATGGCAAGATTAGTTCTTTCAGGCTGCCTGAAACTATTTGCCATAGCGTTCTTTCACATAATCTTCCACAAGTGCCATAAATTCTGCCGCCATATTGTCGCCTTTGAGTAAGGCAATGCGTTTGCCGCCTGCATACACAGGAGCGGCAGGCGTTTCGCCTGAACCTGGTAGCGATATGCCAATGTCGGCTAATTTGCTCTCACCAGGACCATTGACCACACAGCCCATAACCGCTACTTTCATTTGTTCCACGCCCTGATATTTGCCACGCCAATCTGCCATTTTTTGGCGTAAATGGTTTTGTATGTCGCGTGCTAATTGTTGAAATAAAACGCTGGTTGTTCTGCCACAACCTGGACAGGCGGTAACTTGTGGGGCAAAATGGCGTAAGCCCATACTTTGCAATAATTCTTGTGCCACAATCACTTCTTGGCTACGGTCGCCATTGGGTTCAGGCGTTAAAGATATGCGAATGGTGTCCCCAATGCCTTGTTGCAATAAAACCGCTAATGCGGCGGCAGATGCGGTGATGCCTTTGCTGCCCATTCCCGCTTCGGTTAAGCCCAAATGTAAGGGAAAACGGCACTGGCGTGCTAATTTTTGATAAACGCTAATTAAATCTTGAACAAGCGAAACCTTGCACGACAGAATAATTTTGTTTTCAGGCAGACCCAATTCAATCGCTTTTTCTGCTGACTCCAAAGCGGACGCAATCAATGCGTCTTGCATAACTTGATTAGGACTTTTCAGGCTGCCTGAAAGACGATTTTCTTCCATTAGCCGTGCGGCGACTTGCTGGTCTAAACTGCCCCAATTCACACCAATTCTCACCGCTTTATTGTTGTCGCGTGCCATTTGAATCATAAAGGCAAATTTATCATCGCCACTCGCACCTTTGCCGACATTGCCAGGGTTAATTCGGTATTTTGCCAAAGCCTTGCCACATTCGGGATTATCCTTTAATAAACGGTCGCCATTAAAATGAAAATCACCAATCAAAGGAACAGAACAACCCATATCGTCTAATCGCTGACGAATTTCAACAACAGCACGGGCGGCGTCAAGCGTATTCACGGTAATCCGCACCAATTCCGAACCTGCGTCTGCTAATTTTTTCACTTGCAAGGCAGTGGCTACGGCATCTGCCGTGTCGGTATTGGTCATCGACTGCACCACAATGGGCTGATTTGAACCGATAAGAATATGCCCAACGGCAACCGTGTGCGTTGGGCGGCGAGTAATGGTCATTTTTTCGCTTTTTTAGCAGGTTGATTTAAGGGCGTTACATGCATTTTGGGATTAGCCACAGCAGGACGAGAACCTGTGCGGTCGATTTCTTGCAATTCATCAGACGCAGGAAAATTCGTGCGTAACTGGGCTTCATACTCAAATGCCGATTGTGTATCACCCAATGCTTTGGAAATTTTCCAGCCCAATAGCAAATCATCAGGTCCTAATCTATCCATTTGCCGTTGATATTGGTTCATCAATTCGCGTGCGGGGTGCGGCTGATTTTCCATTAACTTCAATCGTGCCATTTCTTTGGTAGGCGTAGGGAAATTGGGAGCTAACGCTTTGGCACGAGCCAAATCCTCCGCCGCCCCTGCCACATCGCCAGCACGCCCTTTACAAATGCCTTTATTCATCGTGGCCACTTGCGGCTGTGGATAAGTGGGGTCGGCCAATGCTTTATCAAAATGCGAAATAGAAGCGGAGTATTGTTTCATGTTATCGCACAAAAACCAACCGTAATTATTATGAATTTCCGCACTATTGGGCGAAATCGACAAAGCACGGCGAAACGATTGGTCGGCTTCGTTATTTAGTTTTAAATTTTGGTGAATCACACCACGCACCAACCACGCCATATCGTAATTGCTTTTGGCTTTAATGGCTTCGTTAATCGCCGCAATCGACTGGCGATATTCGCCCACTTTCATATATTCAATCGCTAACTGCGTTTTGACTTTGGCAAAGTCTTCTTGGCGTTCTGCTTTTGAAGGTCCTGATGTATCTGGCAATAAGGCACAAGACGCAGTTACGGCAATGATACTTAAAAGAAAAGCATTTTTTAGGGTGCGAAACATTTTTTTCTCCTGTGAAATAAAGGGCTATATTATAAAGGAATTGGCATAATTTGTGCGGCATAGTCGATAAACTTCAAAATTATAATGCGTTGGTTTGTCTTGCCGTATTATGGATACTGTCTGCGACAAACCGCCTTTTCTATTTTTGAAGTTTATCGACTATGGCAGTTCGGCGTGTTTTATCTTTCACTTGCCCTGCTAACTGACCGCAAGCGGCGGCAATATCATCGCCCCTTGTTTTGCGAATGGTCGCCACAACGCCAAAATCATTCAAAATATCGCGAAAACGCAAAACGCTCTCTCTTTCAGGCTGCCTGAAAGGGCTATTGGGGAAAGGATTAAACGGAATTAAATTAAACTTACACGGCACGCT
>JAFWRB010000201.1 GCA_017508845.1 Neisseriaceae bacterium
GTTTATTCCTAATCTAATATGGTTCATTCGTTGCTTTTGTCTTCCGACAAAAGTTGAACTTCCTGTGGGGTTAAACTGTACCAAGCCCATAAATCGGGTCGGCGTGCTTTCGTGCGAAGTAACGATTGTGTGTGTCGCCATTTCGCAATTTCTTGATGATTGCCCGTGAGCAATACATCAGGAACTTTCTGCCCGTTAAATTCAACAGGGCGTGTGTAGTGCGGATAGTCTAATAATCCGCTACAAAACGAATCTTGCTGTGCCGATTGCTCATCACCCAAAACCTGTGAGCGGTGTCGCAAAACTGCGTCAATCAACATCATTGCGGGCAATTCGCCGCCGCTGACGACAAAATCACCTATCGCAATTTCTTCTATATCATTCGCTTGCAATATGCGTTCGTCTATGCCCTCATATCGTCCGCACAACAAAATTAAATGATTTTGCTTGGATAATTCAAGCGTTTTTTCGTGCGTTAGTGGCACGCCCTGCGGACTTAAATAAATCGCTTTTTTTGTGCCACTTTTTTCAAACGCAACATTTAAGGCTGCCTGAATGGGCGGCGCTTGCATTACCATTCCTGCTCCGCCGCCAAAGGGTCTGTCGTCTATATAGCCCAAGCGATTATCGGCGAACTGGCGTGGGTTAATGGTTTCTAATTGCCATAAGCCGTTTTTTGCCGCTCTGCCTGTAACGCCGTATTCGGTAATGGCAGAAAACATTTCGCCAAACAGCGTAATGACTTGCACTAACATTTTTAGTAATCAGCCTGCCAGTCGGCAAGAATGTATTGTTCAGGCAGGCTCACGGTTAAAATAAACTGTGCCACAAAGGGGATTAAAATCTGTTTTTCCACACCCTTAACGACTAAAATATCGTGTGCTCCGCTTTCCTGCAAACCGCTTACCACGCCTAATATTTCGCCTTGTGGATTTTTCACCGTCAAACCGACTAAATCCGTCCAGTAATATTCGCCTGCGTCCGTATCGGCAAAATCTTCACGCAAAACGGCGATGGTCATACCTTTTAAGGTTTCAGCATGAGTGCGGTCATTGACACCAACTAATTTTGCCTGAAAACCGTCAGGAGCGAGTTTGCCGCTTTCGGGAGCGTATTCTTGCCAGTTGCCGTTTTTGCCCAAAAACCAACGCGGATAATCCATTAAACCGTCAGGAAATTCCGTATCGGCTTTAATTTTTATCCAGCCTTTAATGCCTGTCGCTTGTTTGACATAGCCCATCGGCACTAAATTGTTTGCTTCCATATTGTTTTCAGGCTGCCTGAAAGACTATTTAAGCGGCGGCTTTAATGCATTTACGAACGGAGTCGCTCACTTGTGCCCCTTGACCTACCCAGTAGTTCAAGCGTTCTTGGTTAATGCGAAATGCTTCTTGTTTTTCGTTAGCAATCGGATTATGAAAGCCGATGCGTTCAATAAAACGACCATCGCGGCGATTGCGAGAGTCGGTTACTACTACATTAAAAAACGGGCGTTTTTTAGAACCGCCGCGTGCAAAACGGATAACTACCATTGTTTTTGTCCTTAAAAATTGCAATTTAATTTTTTGAAACAGTCAATTTTAATAGAAAATATTTATTTATGCAAGGGGGTGTGGGTGAAAATAGTGAGTAGTGAGTAGTGAGCAGTTGTTTTGTTTTGCCTTGTCAGGCAAAACAAATATATTTTTCATAATGCTTCGATATTCTTTTCAGGCAGCCTGAAAGATAAACCGAAGCATTATCTTAATATATCCGTCAAACCGCAAGGTTTGACATAATCACTGCTCACTTCTCACTACTAACTGCTCACTCTTTTCAGGCAGCCTGAAAAAAAACGGAATGTTTTTCATAACATTCCGTTTTTTTATTTTTAACCTTGTGTGCGAGATGCTTTTTCGTCTATGCCTGATATGTTTTGGCGGCGTTTGAGTTCCATAAGCACATCATCAACTCGCAGGTTGTGGTGAGCCAAAAGTACCATTGAGTGAAACCACAGGTCTGCCACTTCTTTAATTAAGTGCAATCGTCCTTGTGCGGATTTTTCCACATCTTTGGACGCCATTAAGGTTTCGCCTGCTTCTTCGATGACTTTTTTGAGAATTTTGTCTTCACCTTGATGCAACAGTTGCGAAACATACGATGATTCAGGTGCGGCTTGGCGGCGAACTTCAATCACTTCGGCAATTTCGCCTAATACACCGTACAAAAGTGCTTTTTTTGCTTGTGTGTCCATAATATCAGTCCCTTTATTTAATATTAATAAATATCGGCAGGATTTTTAATCACAGGGTCTTTTGCAACCCATTGATTTTCTTGCCAAACTTGGTAAAAACACGATTCCCTACCCGTGTGGCAGGCAATGCCGCCCACTTGTTCAATTTGTAATAATAGCGTATCGCCATCGCAATCGGTACGAATTTCTTTGACTTTTTGTAAATGTCCCGATTCTTCGCCCTTGCACCACAGTTTGTTGCGAGAGCGGCTGTAATAGTGAGCAAGCCCTGTTTCTACGGTTTTTTGTACGGCATCTTGATTTGCCCACGCAACCATCAACACCCGACCTGTTTTGTAGTCTTGGGCGATGGTGCAGATTAAGCCGTTTTCGTCAAATTTTAGGGCGGAAAGTAGGGTCTTCATCATATTACAAAAAATAAATGTTTTCAGGCTGCCCGAAACCTTATTTTATTTACTTTTCTGTGCGTCTTTAACAATTTTAGACGACAGCAAGCGTTCCATTTGGGCGTGTTTCATATTCAAAATAGCTTCGTTGAAAGTGGAAATGCTTTCAATCGCATAATCGTAAATTTCTTGAATTTCATCAATCACATGGTCAAACGCTTCGGTTTCGGTCAGGAAAAATGGGCTGACGGAATGATTTTGGTCAATCAACAGACACGAATGAAACAAAGGACCGTCTGTATCGCGTGTGGGTTCGACATTTTCTACACCTTTGGCGTGTAATTCTTCGGGTGTGGCTCTTGCTAATAAATATTTTTTACGCCCTTCTACTTTAAACTTCATCAGGGTATATTCATAATAGCGAATATAGGAAAAAGTTTTGCTTTCGGTATAAAGCAAATGACGCACGGGACGGCGGTTTAAGGCTAATAAATGCAATAGGGTAAAGTAAATACTTTGTGCTTCGTCATTGACGAAATTTTTAGCAAAAGCGTGGTAATTCACATTTTGTATTTCGTGCGAGTGAGATGGGGAACGATACAGTTTTTCTTCGCTTCTTAACTGCGAAATGCGTCCGCCCAAAATTTCATTTGCTTCTTTGAGTTCTTTGGCAGCGTTGCGTAATTCTCGCAACATCACCGCTTGGTTTTTAATATTGAAGAATATGCCCAAATATTCAGGTGTGTAGCCGTCTGTTTTGATTTTGGGATATTCCGATAATAACTGCTGATTATACAAAGGACGCACCGCAGGATTAAGCAACCATTGCTTAACATCAGCCACAATGGTTGGGTCTGCCTTGTCGCCGTTTTTGTATTGATAACGGGCAAGGGCAATTAAAATTTCTGCTTCGCATGCTGCAAAATGAACATCGAGTTTTTCATATAAATTAACGATTTTCATTTAGTGTTTATCCTTTTATCAACTTAATTTGTCTTTCAGGCTGCCTGAAAGATTTAAAGGAAAGGGCTAAAAAACAACTGGCTTACCATACACACATTTTCAAATCACTTCTTAACAGAATTCATTTTTTAATGAACTGATATTTATATCATAAATATCATCTGTTTTGAAAGATGATAAAGCAATCCGTCAAACTGCCTGTATTTTTCAGGCTGCCTGAAAACTATATTCTCATTTCAATGCCTGCTTTACGCATAGCCATTTTGGCGTCTTGAATGCTGATTTCGCCAAAATGGAAAATACTGGCGGCTAATACCGCGTCTGCGTGTCCAAGTAAAACGCCGTCTATTAAATGCTGCACATTGCCGACACCGCCTGACGCAATCACAGGAATATCCACTGCGTCCGAAATGGCTCGTGTTAAGGGCAGATTAAAACCTGCTTTGGTGCCGTCCCTATCCATAGAAGTGAGCAAAATTTCACCTGCACCGCGTTTTTGCATATCAATAGCCCATTCTACTGCGTCTAAACCTGTGGGTTTTCTGCCGCCGTGTGTAAAAATTTCCCAGCGGCTGTTGTCGTTATTTACGGCTTTGGCGTCAATCGCCACCACAATCGCTTGCGAGCCGAAAAAGTCGGCGGCTTCATTCACAAATTCAGGACGAAACACAGCGGCGGTATTAATGCTCACTTTGTCTGCCCCTGCGTTTAAAAGTCGTCTGACATCTTCAACCGTTCGCACGCCGCCGCCTACTGTCAGCGGTATAAACACTTGCGAGGCAGTTTTTTCAATCACATCTAAAATGGTGTTGCGATTGTCCGAACTGGCGGTTATATCCAAAAAAGTAATTTCGTCCGCACCTGCGTCATTGTAGCGTTTGGCGGTTTCCACAGGGTCACCTGCGTCCCGCAGAGAAACAAAATTCACGCCTTTAACCACGCGTCCGTTATCGACATCTAAACAGGGAATAATGCGTTTGGCTAACATTGTTTGCTTTCTGTTTAGAATAAATCTTCCGCACTGCCTTTAACTGCCTTGTTGGGTGCAGGTTTGGGCGTATCAGGTGTGGTGTCAATTTCCACTTCAACTGCTTTTAGCGTGTTGTATTCACCGTCAGGCGGTGTAAATTCAGGCACTTTTTCAGGCTCAATCGGCGTACGCACTGTGGCTAAACCGTCTGTCCAAGACAAAGGTTTCAGGTTGCCTTGTGGGCGTGGTTTTTTCTTGCCTTTTTCTGTGGCTTCGCAAGTCAAGCACAGTTCGTGCTGTTGTTTCACTTTGGGACGCCACTCGTTAATCCATTTTTCAGCAGCCGTAACATCAATTTGTTTCTCACTAATGGTATTCCAAGAGTGCAATGCTGCAATCAACTGTTCGGTTTTTTCTTCCACTTGCTCGCGTGTGCCTGCGTATTTATTTGGATAAATGCCCAACCACAAGTTGTCATTTTCATCGACATTCAGCGTATAGCGTTGATGAATCACATACACAGGCGTGCCGCGTTCGACATAGCCTTTTAAGTCCATCACATCGGGCGTTTTTAAGCGAACGCAACCGTGCGATGGCCAACTGGGAATGCGATGCGGTGCATTTGTGCCGTGTAAGCCCAAACTGTGTTCATCGCTAAATTTAATAAACGCCGTTTCTTCGCAGGAGTACGCATATTTGCTGTCATACACCACTTCGCCGTTTTCGTTTAATACGGTGTTGCCGTTTTCGTCCTTGCGTTCGGCTTTCGACAGCAATTTACGGGTGCTCACGGCAAAAGGATAACTTTTGTCTTCGCAATATCGCACGATTTTGCGATTGTTTTCGTCTTTTTGAATGCTTTTGGGAATATGCCAGTCGGGGTTTTTGGCAATGGCTAATACTTCATATTCGCCCAAATTTGTGGGTGTTTTCGGGTTACCAGGCCCTGCTGGGTAGGATTTCAGCAATTCGCCGTCATCATACAAAAATACCCGTGCCTGCGGAATGTTAATCACAACATGCTTGTCTTGATTATAAACAGCCACATCAGGCAAAAACGCCACGCCGTCTGCGGCAAACGCGGCGGTAGATGATAATCCCAACAATAAAAGTATTTTTTTCATATAATTTTGTCGCTTGTCTGATTTTTATTCAGGCGAAAATAAAATGAAA
>JAFWRB010000202.1 GCA_017508845.1 Neisseriaceae bacterium
AAACGACAGCATACACATTGATTTGCCGTTTCCTGTCGGTTTTGCCGATGATTTAACCGCACAAATCGCCGCTTTGACCGATAAAAAAGTTGTATTTAATCAACACATTATCACGCATAAGGTGAAACACGGTATCCAAACGCACCCTGAAATTAAAAATGTGATTGCAGTCGCATCTGGCAAGGGCGGCGTGGGTAAAAGCACGGTTACGGCTCAACTTGCTTTGGCTTTATCAAAGGCTGGGGCAAAAGTGGGCATTATGGACGCGGATTTGTACGGACCTTCTGTGCCAACTATGTTTGGGTTGAGTGAAACTCATCTCACGCCGCAGGGGGAACAATTTGTGCCGCCTGTAAAACACGGTATTCAGTTAATGTCGATTGGTTTTTTAATGGAGAAAAATCGTTCTTTGGTGTGGCGTGGGGCTTTGGTTAATCAGGCGTTGCAACAAATGTTTTTTCAAACGGCGTGGGATAATTTGGATTATTTGTTAATTGACCTGCCGCCTGGCACGGGCGATGTGCAACTGACGCTCACGCAAAAAATTCCCTTGACGGCGGCGATTGTGGTAAGCACGCCACAAGAAATGGCTCTGGCAGACGCACGCCGTGCGGTTGATATGTTTGCCAAAACCGCCATACCTGTTTTGGGTGTCGTGGAAAATATGTCGCTTTATATCTGCCCGTGTTGCGGCGAAGTGGCTTATTTATTTGGTAAAAATGGCGGTTATCAATTAACCAAACAATTCAATTTGCCCCTATTAGGACAACTGCCTATAAATGCCGCTATTTGTGAGAAAATGGATAATGGTGAGCCAACACAAATAGACACGCAATCGGCTGAAATTTTTAGCAAAACAGCCGCACAAATTGCATATAAAATCGCCACAATGGGCAAGGATTACAGTCAATCATTTGCAAATTTGGGTGTGAGTGTGGAGAAGTAGTAAAGTAGGGTTTTTCAGGCTGCCTGAAATAATCATTTTTTAAGGATTAATTATGTCAAAAATAATTCAATGGGTAATAGAAAAAATAAAATCAGGACACCCAAAATTACACACTTGTACAGAGGAGATTGCCGCTATTGTTATTTTATTATTATTTAATATTTGGTTTGTTTATATAATGTGGGAAACTCATAAATATAATATAGTAGATATTCCTGATAATACAGTTTATACAGTTAATTACTTTTCTGGACGACACAGTGATGGTGCAGTTTTAGTTTTTAATCCAAAATTTAAAAATAATAAACTTGATTCGTTTGATAGAATACAGTGTGTTAGACTTACTGCAAAGACAGCACAAGAACAATTAAAATCTATCTGTTATAAAGAAAATAAAGGTAAAGGATTTGTTGGTTATGATATTAAAGGCATTGAACTTTATGATAAAACATATGCAATAAAATCAGGTAAATTTATTCCATATAAGTGTAGTAATTGCAAGCCGATTTATATAAATTCTCCAAATGAAGAAATTGATGAAGTTTTCAATGGAATGAAAAATTTTAGAAATTTTTTTATTTATTTGATGATATGTTTGTTTGTATATTTAATTTTTCAATTCAAATATCGTATATGTAACAAATAATATAAAAATTTGATTAGAATAAATGTAATCTTATTTAATTATGAATATAAACAATGCAACATAAAAATGAATAAACAACAGCAACGCCAAGAATTACGCAATCAACGCAAAAATTTGCCCTTGTCTTTTAGAAAACAGGCAAGTTGCCAAATTTGTGGGCAATTAAATGCTTATTTGCAACGACATCGCAAAATTGCGGTGTATCGGGCTGTGGGTAGTGAAGTGGATTTATCGGCGTTTATTCAGGCTGCCTTAAAGAAAAAAATACAAATATTTGAACCAGTTATAGACAAAAACAGCCGCCGCCTGTGGTTTGTAAAATGGGGCAGAAAAAATCAACGCCACGCCAAGAAATACCGTATTGAAGATATGGCTGTGGCGTTTATTCCTTTGATTGGCATAGATAAAAACGGCTTTCGCTTGGGGCAAGGCGGCGGATTTTATGATAAATCTCTGTCTTATGCCAAACACGGCAAACCGCACACAGTAGGCATAGGCTTTGCTTGCCAAATGGTTGATAAAATTATTATAGAACAACACGATAGAGCATTAGACGCTTTTGTATGCGAAGAAAAAATTTATTCTTTCAGGCAGCCTGAATACAGTGAGCAGTTAGAAGTGAGCAGTGAGCCATTTCAGGCTGCCTGAAAGTGTTTTTAAGGAATTAAATTATGTTCATTATTGGATTGTTTTTGTTTTTATTCTTCATTGCTCTTTTATGTAGCGGTATTGTTTGGATTGCTGGAAAAATTGGAAAATTAAAAGGAAAAGAAAAAGAGTATAAAAAATATGTTATTCGCAAAAGTATATTACTTATCATAATAATGCTTGTTGTTCTAATTGCAGACGAAATAGTTGCAAGGATTGAATTTAATTATATTTGTAAAAAACAATCTGGAATTAAAATTTACCAGAAAGCAAATAATGTTCGTGGTTTTTTAACTAAAAATGTTAATTTACCAAATATGTTTAATGATGGTTATGATTTCGTTGAGAATTATAGTTATTTATATCAAGATCAAATAAATCGACAATATTTAGAAAATGGCAATATTATAGAAGAAAAAAATATATTTCCTAAAAGTGAATATACACGATCACTAGCCATATTAAACTCTCTAATTGTATCAAATAATGAACTAACACCATATATAAAAGAGTTTACTTCATATCTGTAATTATATACTATTAAAC
>JAFWRB010000203.1 GCA_017508845.1 Neisseriaceae bacterium
ACAAACGCTGCCTGAAAATTCAGACAATGATGCCAATATATTGGAAAACTTATTGTTACAAGAAAATGAAATCGTAAATTGAACAACCACCTACTTTCTCAGGCCGCCTGAAACTATGTTGAAAAAATTATTATCGTTTTTTGTTTTTATTATCATACCACTATCGGCTTTTGGGGCGATTGACCCGTCTAAATTGTTAAAGCCTATGGAAGCGTTTTTGCCACAAGTTGTGGTGCAGGAAAACAGTGCAACCGTGCAATTTCAAATTGCGGAAGGCTACTATTTGTATAAAAATAAAATTGTCATCAAAACAGAGCCTGAAAATGTGTTTGGCACGCCAATCATGCCACAAGGTAAAGAAAAAAATGATGAATTTTTTGGCAAACAGGAAATTTATTTGAACGCCACACAAATTCATCTACCCTATTCTCAAACGCCGTCTTCCAAATGGACAATCAGCGTGGAATTTCAAGGCTGTGCTGCTGTCGGCGTGTGTTATCCGCCTGAATTAGCAACCTTTACTATTAACGGCAAAACAGGCATTTTTATGCCTGATAATGCAGCAAAACCCAAACGCCGTGCAAGCGATTTATTTTTATCGCCAGCACCGCCCGATAAGGCAGGCAAACCGTCTGTATTTGAAGTATTTCGCACCCGTTGGGGTGCTAATTTATTTGCCTTTTTCTTGGCAGGTTTGGGTTTGAGTTTCACCGCGTGTATGTATCCTTTGTTGCCGATTGTTTCTGCCACAGTTTTAGGCAGCGGCAATGTCAGCAAACGACGGGCGTTGTGGCTGTCGTTTGTTTATGTACAAGGCTTGGCTTTAACTTACACCGCAGTCGGCATATTTGCAGGGCTGACAGGTTCGTTTTTAACGGTGATTTTACAAAAACCTGCGGTTGTTTTAACCGCTGCCGCCGTGTTGGTTTTATTAGCATTATCTATGTTTGGCTTATTTCACATACAAATGCCGCAGGCGGTGCAACAATTTTTTGCTGATAAAAGCGGCAAATACAAAGGCGGCAAAGCCCTGTCGGTGTTTATGGCAGGTATGTTTTCCGCACTGATTGTGGGTCCTTGCGTTGCACCGCCTTTGGCGTTTGCATTAGGTTATATCGGCAAAAGCGGCGATGCACTTTTGGGCGGCTTGGCGTTATATGCGTTGGCTCTTGGCACAGGCGTGCCGTTGATTGCCGTATCGGTATTTGGTGCGGCGTTCTTACCGCGTGCAGGTGCGTGGATGCGTGTCGTGCAAATTGTTTTTGGCTGTTTGATTTTATCTGCCGCCGTGTTTTTAGCGTCCCCTTATTTACCCAAACAACTGATACTTGCCGCATACAGCCTGATTTTAATTATTCCCGCAGGCTTGTTATTTGTTCGTCTAAAACGACTTTCAGGTAGCACCAAAACTGTGTCTGCTTTATTTGCATCGTTGTTAATTTGTGCAGGTTTGGGCGTGGCGTATTACGGTATGCAACCCAAAACCGTTGTGGCAGAAGACAACAAACCGCCCATACACCATACATTCACCACTTCAAGCGATTTAAAAATGGCGATTGATACGGCGTTTCGTGATAATCCGCAAGATATTGTTATTGTTGATTTTTACGCCGACTGGTGTGTTTCCTGTCGCGAAATGCAAGCCAAAACGCTTAATCAAGAAAAACTTTGGCAATATATTGATAAACAAAGATTTTTTACATTCGATGTAACCGCTAATAGCGAAGAACAACGAGAAGTTTTAAAACAATACGGCTTATTTGGCCCACCAGGTTTATTCGTTTTAACCGCCCCCGACAAAATCAGCGAACCACTTATCGGCTTTGCTACGGTTGATGAATTGATTGAATGGATTGAGAAAAGCAAATAGTTTTGGCTTTGCCTAAAAACCATAAAAAACACCGTTACCGTTTAGAAAACAACCGCTTATCGAAGATAATGGCAATTTTTGCGAATTGTTGTACAATAAGCGGGTTTTTCACGCACTACGCTTTTTATGAAACCGCTGACCATTCCCCTAATGCTCACTTGGTTAAGAGTTATCTTAATTCCAGTGTTTGCGTCCCTATTGCTGTTTGAAGACTCGCCGCCTGCGTGGGCAAACTGGCTTGCTGCTGGCGTGTTTGTCTTGGCAGCGGTAACCGACTGGTTAGACGGTTTTTTAGCACGCCGTTGGCATCAAACTTCCGACTTCGGTGCGTTTTTAGACCCTGTTGCCGACAAACTAATGGTTGCTGCCGCATTGATTTTATTGGTTTCATTAAGTCGCACCTATGCCGTTGCCGCGATGATTATCATCAGCCGCGAAATCGCCATTTCTGCCCTACGCGAATGGATGGCACAATCAGGACGGCGAAACAGCGTGGCTGTGGCGTATATCGGCAAAGTCAAAACCACTGTTCAAATGATAGCCATTATTCTCTTATTAATCTGGGAAATTCCGCCACTTGGCTTATCGCTTAAATTTATCGGCAACGCCCTAATGTGGGTCGCTTGCATTTTAACGCTGTGGTCTATGTTCCACTATTTGAATATGGCTCTAAAAAGCAAGGCGGAAGAATAATCTTTCAGGCTGCCTGAAAACTTCCGTTAAAAAAATCAAACACACATTCAGGCAGCCACGATAACTTATCTTGTCGCCGATTTTCCATAAAACCCACATGCCCGCCCTGTTCGGGATACATTAAAAACACCTGCTCCGATACTTCATCGGCTCTTGGTAAAGCATTTGCAGGCATAAATGGGTCATTTTGAGCGTTAATAACGAGCGTTGGCACAGCAATATTCGCCAAAAAAGGCTTGGCAGACGATTGGCGATAATAATCCATAGCGTTATCAAAACCGTGCAACGGTGCGGTAAAACAGTCGTCAAAATCTTTCAACGAATAACAATGCAGCCAGTCGGCATTGGGCATAATTTTGCGGGCTTTGGGTATCAGCGTTTTCAAAAAATACGGCGTATAAACCGTGCGTGCAAAAGGCAAAGCAAAGGCTTGCGTGGCAATAATTAAATCCAAAGGAGCAGATACCACTGCGGCAGCTTGACAGGCGGCGTTTTCACCCACTTCGCCCAAATATTTGGCTAACGCATTGCCGCCTAATGATATGCCTACGGCAAACGGTTTTTTGCCTGTGTCTTGATATATCTCATTCAAAACAAAACCGATTTCTGCCGAATCGCCCGAATGATAAAAAATCGGAGCGGTATTTTCCACGCCACCGCAACTTCTAAAATGGGCAACAACAAAAGGCAGGTTTCGCTGTTTCGCCAAACGAGCAAACGCTTGGGCGTAATGACTTTTGGAACTGCCCT
Source organism: Neisseriaceae bacterium (assembly GCA_017508845.1). GTDB lineage: Bacteria > Pseudomonadota > Gammaproteobacteria > Burkholderiales > Neisseriaceae > RGIG9985. Next base: position 3,314 of record JAFWRB010000203.1, read on the forward strand.
CCAAACCGTGAAACATAACCGTCATCGGATATTCAGGCTGCCTTGCAATAAAATCATAAGCAACAAGCGTTTCGCCTGTGGAATCTAAACGCAATTCACGATAAAAATCAACAGGTTGCGTTGCGTAAAATTTAGCAGCAATGGTCTGAATATGCCCGCCTTTCAAAAATGACGGCGGCGTGTAAGAAGATTGAATTAACGGCATTTTTTCATCTTTTTCTTTAATTGAAATTTAACCTATTATAATTCCAAAGAAAATTGGCAAATATGATTTTTCATTTTATCAATTAAATTCGTCAGTCATAAACAGTATATAGGATAATTTGGCTATAAATTAACTATATTTATGCGTAAAATATCGTCTTTACTTAATGAAAGCAGTAAATAAAAATGGAAATATTTAATCAAATCAAAGCGGTAGCCTTTGATTTAGACGGCACATTAGCCGATACTGTAGGGGATTTAGCCGCCGCGGGCAATGCTATGCGAGCCGCACTCAATATGCCGCCACTTGACGATAGCGTTTTGTTGTCGTTTGTGGGCGACGGCATCGGACGGCTTGTTCATCGGGCTTTAACCAATGACCACGATAGTTTTGCTCCACAAGATTTGTGGGAAAAAGGTTTTGCCTTGTATGTGCAATATTACGCCCAAAATTTGTGCGTAAGAACGCAACTTTATCCGCAAGCGGCAGATACCTTGGCTTTACTCAAAACGCTTAAACTGCCTTTGGCTGTGATGACCAATAAATCGCAAGTATTCGCTAACCCTTTGTTAGAACAGTTAAAAATTGCTGATTTATTTTCGCTCATTATCGGCGGTGATACGCTGCCTGAAAAAAAACCGTCCGCA
>JAFWRB010000204.1 GCA_017508845.1 Neisseriaceae bacterium
GAAACTCGCCAACGATTTGGTTGAAAATGGTGTGAAAATTATCGGCACATCAGCGGACGCGATTGACGCTGCCGAAGATAGAGAACGCTTTCAACAAATCCTAAAAGATTTGGGTTTAAGGCAGCCTGAAAACCGCACGGCGACTAACGAACAAGACGCTTTGCGATTAGCCGAAGAAGTGGGCTATCCGCTGGTTGTGCGTCCGTCTTATGTTTTGGGCGGACGAGCCATGCAAATCGTTCATTCTGCGGACGACTTGCAAACCTATATGCGAGAAGCGGTGAAAGTGTCCAACGACAGCCCTGTTTTATTAGACCACTATTTAGACAATGCGATTGAAGTTGATGTCGATTGCGTGTGCGATGGCGAGCAAGCCGTCATCAGTGGCATTATGCAGCACATTGAACAAGCAGGCGTGCATAGTGGCGATTCGGCGTGTTCCATTCCAGCGTATTCATTATCAGCGGAAATTCAAGACGAAATCCGCCGTCAAACCAAAGCAATGGCGTTTGCCTTAAATGTAGTCGGCTTAATGAATGTGCAGTTTGCGGTGAAAGACGATGTGGTTTATGTTTTGGAAGTCAATCCGCGGGCAAGTCGTACCGTGCCGTTTGTATCCAAAGCCACAGGCGTTCCTTTGGCAAAAATCGCCGCACGAGTGATGGCGGGTGAGAACTTAAAATCGCAACAATTTGAAAACGAAGTCATTCCCAAATATTTTGCGGTGAAAGAAGCCGTATTCCCATTTATCAAATTTCCAGGTGTGGATACCATTTTAGGACCTGAAATGCGTTCCACAGGCGAAGTGATGGGCGTGGGCAAAACATTCTCCGAAGCGTATCTCAAAGCACAATTAGGTGCAGGCGAAAAAATTCCGCACACAGGCAAAATCTTCTTATCCGTGCGAAACGAAGACAAAGGCAGCCTGAAAGCCATAGCCAAAAAATTCTTGGCAGCAGGTTATTCCTTATCAGGCACAGAAGGCACAGCGGCATATTTGCAAGACGCAGGCATTGAGTGCGAAAAAATCAACAAAGTGCGAGAAGGCAGACCGCACATTGTCGATGCCCTAAAAAACGGCGAAATTGCTATGGCGGTGAATACGGTAAATAATGACGCAAAATCAATCAAAGACAGCCACGCCATACGCCGCAACGCTTTGAACGGCAGAATTCCGCTCTACACCACAACCGCAGGCGGTGCAGCCGTCGCCGAAGCGGTGCAAAGTTTGAACAAAACAAGCGTGGTAAGCGTACAGGAAATGCACGGCTTGAAGTAGATTGTTGATTTTGTTTAGAAAAACACGCTGCCTGAAACAGAGTTCAACGAGCCGCAAGGCGAAGTTAAAAAGTTTCAGGGAGCGTGTTTTTTTGTATTGATAGGTTTCAGGCTGCATAAATGTGAATTTATTTGAAATATTAAAGAAAAAGAGACTTATAGTCCGTTGAATTATAGTCATCAAAATTTATAATGCTGTTGCACTTAATTCAATATGAGAAATTGTAAAAATGAGTCAGATTTTGGTAAGTGTTGTTGCTGAATTGATTAAGGAAATCAGGAATCAACGACAATTAAGTCAGGAAAAATTAGCGGATTTGGCAAATTTGGATAGAACCTATATTTCAGGTATAGAAAGGGGAGTAAGAAATATTACTCTTGAATCATTAGAATCTGTCATTTCTGCTTTGTCCATTTCTAATGCGGAATTTTTTTTAGCATTATCATCAAAATTATCGAAAAGCGAATCTGAAAATGAGAAAACTTCCTAAATTACCCAGTTTATTGGATAGAAAAATATACAAAACAGGACAAACTCGTGGTGCTGATGATGATGTTATTTATCAAAATAGAGTTGCTCGCAACGGTACTGTTTTGATACCTTATACTTTATGGGAAACTTGCCAATTCCCACCTGATTCAAATACACATTTTGAAAACGGATATATTTGTTTGATTTCACCAGAACAATATTTTAAAAATCCAAATATTGAAAATGAATTACAAAGTAATAACTTGATTTTAGGTGAAAATTTATTAGTTTTTTATCAAAAAAGAAGTGATTGGCTTAATTTTCCGCCACTTGCAGATTGGCAGCCTGCTACTTCTCGTATATCACCTTTAAATGGACAATATGTAGCAAGAATTGCTGCGACAACTGCCACAGAAAATGGTAGGAAAATTGCGTTAGGATACACAACAACAGGAATGAAAGGGGCTGGCATTAGACTGTATGAATATTCCGACAAGCAAACCATTGAACAATGTAGATTGCAATTAGAAGCAATATTTTGGTTGTGTTATGACGCAGTGAAAGTTATGTTGGCTTGCGGTATGACTGATACCGATATTCAATTGCGTAGAAGTACTGTTTTAAGGCAAGCTGAACAACAAGATTTATTGAATTATCAACGACTAAAACAATCTCGCATTATCAATGATAATCATCAAACAATTTGTCCTTTGTGTCTTGATGTGTTGTCAGCACACGGATTTATGAGTCGTTTAATGCAAGCAGAAGGAAGAGAAGTTCATGATTTAACTGTTACTGAAATCAATTTATTTCACATCAAAGAATTGCGTTATGGTCAATTTAATCACAAGCCCTATAATTTAGGTTGGGGTCATCACCATTGTAATGTTGTGGTCAAAGATAGCGGTATTGATGAAACACTACAATGGATGATACGAGTAATTGAAAGAAATAACCAATTTTTAAACAGCCATGGAAAATAAATCTTGATTTAATGCAGGTGTTTTAAAACGGATGGTGGCATTTTGTCCTTTTAGATTTTTGTGTAATTGCAATTTTTCAGCAATTTTTATTGCCCATTGTTTATCAATTTCTATGGAAATAGCGAGACGATTAAGTTCCAATGTTGCCAATAAAGTACTACCAGAACCACCAAAGCAGTCTAATACAATATCATTTTCGTAACTTGATGCTTCAATAATGTGTTTTAACATTTCTAATGGTTTTTCGGCAGGATGTTTGCCTTTATATGCTCGAACAGACGGAAAAGTCCAAATATCAGTATATTCCTTTGAAGCGTCTATAAAAAATGGGCGGATAATGTCTTCATATAATGGCATTGTTTCAATTTTTTTTGTTTGTAATAGTGCCGTTACGATTTTTTGATATTGTTCTCGACTGGGAATATTTCTTCCTGTTTCCCAGTTGGAAACTGCTCCACCATGATTCACTTTTCCATAAGCACCTACTAATTCCGTTAATTGATGACCTGATAATCCTGATTGCTTTCTCGCTTGTTTCAGCAGTTCAGCAAATGCGGAACGATGCAAATTTCCATCCATTGCAGGTTCGGCAACAATAATTCGTTCCGAATGTTTATACCATTGTCGCAAGGATTCTTTTTTCATTTTTCCTTTCCAACCATCAAAACCAGGTTCGTTAGGTTTTGTCCAAACAATGTTAGACAAGATATTAAAATTTTCTGAAAAAATACATTCTATTTTTGCAGACATGCTGGCATCACAAAAGCAATAAAGTGTACCATTAGGTTTTAGAATGCGTTTCCATTCTTTGGCATATTCATTGAGCCATAATAAATAGTCATTATCTTGTTTGAAGTCTGTATCACCTTGAATATTTTTCTTTTTTGTGGCGTGATATGGAGGGTCAGTCAAAATTAAAGAGATAGTTTGATTGGGGATTTTTTTGATTATTTCTAAAGAGTCCCCCAAAATAACAATACTATCTTGATAAGACAAAATGGTATTTTGATTTAAAATGGACTGAATCTGTGAAAAATCTTGTTGTCGAGAAATATGATAACTCATTTTAAAAATCCACAAATTAAATGTTACTTATATTCTACTTTATACTTTTGGTTTTGTCAATTTTTTTTCAGGCAGCCTGAAAGCGATTGCCAAAAAATTCATCGCCGCAGGTTATTCGCTATCAGGCACAGAAGGCACAGCAGCCTATTTACAAGCCGCAGGCATTGAGTGCGAGAAAATCAACAAAGTGCGTGAAGGCAGACCGCATATTGTCGATGCCCTGAAAAACGGCGAAATTGCTATGGCGGTGAATACGGTGAATAATGACGCAAAATCCATCAAAGACAGCCACGCCATACGCCGCAACGCTTTGAATGGCAGAATTCCGCTCTACACCACAACCGCAGGCGGTGCAGCCGTCGCCGAAGCGGTGCAAAGTTTGAACAAAACAAGCGTGGTAAGCGTACAGGAAATGCACGGTTTGAAGTGATGATTTGCTGTTGATAAAAAACACGCTGCCTGAAAACAAGGCTTGTTTGATACGAAGTATCAAACCTTTTATGAACGAAGTACATAAAAGCAGATTGCGAAGCAAACAAGCCGAAGTTTCTGCGAGCCGCAAGGCGAAGCTAAAAGTGGGTGCGTGTTTTTTTGTGGGGGAAAGTTTTCAGGCAGCCTGAAAAAATAATGACAATATGTAAAAATCACTTTTCAGGCAGCCTGAAACTTAATTAAACTCTTTTTCCGTCCAAATAGCAGGTGCGTCCTGCGATATAGTGTAGCGTTTTTAATTCGTCAGGTGCGGTTTCAAATAGCCAGTGTCCGCCGTCAAAAATGCGGTTGTCTGCCCAAGCGGACAAAATTTCGCCCATAAATAAATCGTATTTTTGCCGCATATCAGATTCATCAATTAAACGGCAGATTAACCAAGCAGCACAATTTTTGACTAATGGCACATTAAAGCCGTCTTGATAAAACAGTTCCATACCGTCCATTTTATTTGGCATAGAAAAACGGCTGTTTTCACCCAAATGAAAAAGCAAGTCTTTTTGAGTAAAAACAGGAAGTTGTACAGCAAAGTAACCGCTTTTTTCAATCAGTGTTCGAGTGTAAGAGCCACTGTTAATGACAGCAGTGATTTTATCGTAATCCAAAGGACAAACCCATGACGCCGACATAGCGTTTTTAATATCACCTAACTGTGCAGAAATAATGGTAGTCGCACCGTGATTTAATAAACGGTAGGCTTTTTCTAATGGAACAGAAATAATGCTCATTTTGAATACTCCTTATTTAAGTTTCAGGCTACCTGAAAGTTAAAAGTCCGTTCTCCGTAGTTTGGAGATTGCCACGATTTGAACTTTGTTCAAATCTCGCAATGACGGAGTGGGTTTTCAGGCTGCCTGAAAGATTTAAATTCATTCTCCGAATAAAAAAATTGCCACGCACAGCCTTGTGTAAGACCCTTCGCTTTGCTCTGGGCAACACAGTTGTAAGGGGTTTTGCTGCTAACGACTGTCTGTCGGCTCGCAATGACGGATTCCCTGCACGGGAAGTGCCTACCCCTGCACGGGAAGTGCTTTCAGGCAGCCTGAAATTATTTTTCAATTTTTACTTTTACATTGCCACGCCCTAATGCGTTCGCTAAATCTTTGGGATTATCTATTTTGCCTATCGGTGTATAAGCATAATTATTTTGCGTAAAATTTTTATAAAAAATAACCAAATAATTATTGCCAAAAATCATTAAATCACCATTTTCAATTTGCGGAATAATTTTCGATTGTGTGGTAAATTTTTGACCATTAAACTGATGATATTTTTCATTACCATTAAGTTCCGTCATTTCTAATTCCAACGGCAATAAAGCAAAAAATTCCTGTGCCGCCGTTTGACTATTTAACCGTGCCGAAAATTTGTGTTGATTGACCGTAATTTTAATATTCATCTCTTCTGCCCAAGCGGAAAAGCAAACGATACCACAAACAAAAGCAAAAATTATTTTTTTCAACATATTAAAACCTTTCCGCCAGACTTTCAGGCTGCCTGAAAATATATTCAGGCTGCCTGAAATGGCTTATTTACTTCAAATTTTCCTTAAAAAATGCTTCAAATTTATCAAACGGAATTTTTTTATCATACAAATCCGTGTGATTAGCACCTTTTACAATAAAAAGTTCTTTATTTTTGCTACCCAAAGTTAAAAAAGCATCTTCGCTAAAATATCGCGAGTGTGCTATTTCGCCGTGTGCCATCAAAACAGGCGTTTTCAGTTCATTAGCGTAGGTTAAAATTTTATCACTCATAAAAGAAAGTGCGTTGGTATTGCTCCACGACTTTTGGGAATTGATGGAGCGTTGGTGGAAACCCCGTTTGCTGCGGTAATAATCTTTGTATTCTCGCAAAAACAGTGCGTCCGAGTCTTTCACCTGCGACAAACCGTTGGCAGGATAAGTTGTTTTGCCGCTTTCAAAATCCGCCCAGCGTTGCACATTCAGCGTTTTTTTGCTTTCAAATCGAGCATTTTCATCTATGCTGTCGTTATATCCTTTGGCACTAACCCTTGTCATATCATACATAGTTGAGGTTGCCACTGCTTTGATACGCGTATCGGTAATGGCGGCGTTAAGTGCAAATCCGCCCCAGCCGCAAATGCCTAAAATGCCGATTTTTTCTCTATCCACAAAATCCTGCAAGCCCAAATAATCCACAGCCGCACTAAAATCTTCCGTATTTATATCAGGGCTGGAAATATCACGCACTTCGCCGCCGCTTTCGCCCGTAAAACTGCCGTCAAACGCCAACGATACAAAACCCCGTTCCGCCAGAGTTTGAGCATGCAGTCCGCTGGATTGCTCTTTCACCGCACCATAAGGACCACTAATGGCAATGGCAGGCAATTTGCCAGTGCGTTTTTTCGGCAAATACAAATCGCCTACCAGCGTAATGCCATAGCGGTTTTTGAATGTAACTTTTTTGTGTTCCACTTTATTGCTTTGCGGGAAAGTTTTATCCCATTCACTCACCTGCGACACAGGAAGATTTGGATTTGTTGCACCAGCGGCATAAGTCATAGAACTTGCTCCTAACATAAAAATCGCCAAAGTTAAGGCAGAAAATGCAGATTTTGCTTTCATTTGAATGCTCCTTACGATGAATTTATGCTGATTATAATTAGATAAAAAATAGAGAAAAATGGGGTAAAATGGATAAGATTTATCTTTAATTGATATAAAATAACGCTTTCAGGCAGCCTGAAAAAGGAAAATTTATGCAGCACAACGCATTCAAAACGCTTTCATTTATTGCGGTGAAGCATTACCGCAAACTTATCATTACCTTTTTTTTGGTGATATTAGAGAACATCACATTTATGCTGTATCCCGTTTTTGGCGGCTTTGCGATTAACAAAATTTTAGCAGGCGAAGTGCAAATTGCCCTGATTTACATATTCGTGATTTTTGGCATTTGGTTTGTGGGTGCGGTCAGACGCAAAATCGACACCGCCGCATTTAGTCGCATTTACGTCCATTTGGCAGTCAATATCATCTTCAACGAGCGGCAGAGTATCAACAACACCAGCACAACCGCCGCCCGAGTGGCATTATCACGCGAATTTATCAACTTTTTTGAACACTCATTTCCCATACTTTTCACATCAATCATATCCATTGTCGGCAGTGTGTTTATGCTGTATTTTTACGAGCCGATTGTTGCCACATTTTGCCTGCTAATTATTGCTGTCTTATCACCGTTTTTGCCACGCTACATACGCCAAAACGACCGTCTTTACTTACGCCTGAACAACCGCAATGAACACGAAGTTCATCTGATTGAACACGGCACAAAAACAGCGGTTAATCGGCACTACAACTTACTTTCACGCATTCGCATTGCCATTTCCAACCGAGAAGCAATGGGCTATTTAATTGTCGGCTCGATTTGTGCTTTGGCGTTTAGTTTAGCCGCCTATATTTTGGCAAACAAAACAACAGACGCAGGTTATGTTTTTACTGTGATGAACTATATTTGGACTTTTGCATTTAGTTTAGATGACGCACCACGCCTAATCGAAGAATTTTCGCAACTCAAAGACATAGGCAAACGCGTGAATGCTTTGGAAAAAGCGTAGTTGATTATTTTCAGGCAGCCTGAAAATAAAGTTGTTTCATTATGTTATTATGCTGAAACGACTATCATCATCTTCAAAACACTGCATAGGACGACCTGTGCTTTTATGCGTTATTACGGGACGACCCGAAGATAGGCTAATAATGAATACTTGGCTAATTTTAATTGTCGCAGGGCTGTTAGAAGTGGCTTGGGCTGTGGGTTTGAAATATTCGCACGGCTTTACGCGTCCCTTTATAAGCATTTTCACCATTGCGGCGATTGTGGGCAGTATGTTGCTGTTGGGCTGGTCTTTGAAAAAACTACCATTAGGCACCGCCTACGCCGTTTGGGTTGGTATCGGCATTGTTGGCAGTAGTTTATGCGGTATGCTGTTTTGGCAAGAAAGCGTTAATTTTTGGCGAATTTTAAGCATTTTGGCGATTTTAATCGGCATTATTGGTTTAAAATTAACGACATAAATGGTTTTCAGGCAGCCTGAATTATTTTTTTCCTTTTACAATTTTCATTATTTCGCCAAAATGTGGGGATAATTCTTTGAAAAACGCCTGATTTTTATTTTCCAAAATCAATTCCCCCAACAGTTTTAATCCCAAAGCAAGACGCAGTGCGTCATTTCCGCTCACGATATTTGTATCGGTTTTTGCCAAAATGTCGGCAAGATTATCGTGAGTGGGCATATCACAAATTAACGGCGGTTCATTAACGCTGTTGCCGTCTTTATCGCTAATGTGTTGAACCGTAATTTTATACTGGTGTTGTTTCATTTTTTAACGCCTTGATGACCCCACATTCTGCCAAAAACACTTTTGCCTTTGAAGTAATGCCACAATGCCATAAAAATATGACCAAAAATCAATAAAATCAACAAAATGGCTAATTCTCCATGCCATTGATTGCCCAAATCCACAGCCCATTGAATTTTGACTTGATGATTATCGTCCATACCCATTTGACGAATAATGCCAATCACAGGAACAATAATAGATAATAAAATCAATAAGATATGTCCAGACTTGGCAAAAAGCGTATTCATCGGACGATAACGATTTAGCCAAATGCTGCGTATCAAACGCACAATGGCAAACAAAAGAACGCCTGTGCCTAACAGTGCATGCAATGGCACAAGTTGATAATTGTGTTCATCAATTTTCCAAGCGGTTACGGTGGCGATAAGTCCAATAAACAACGCCAGCGTCAGCTAGTGTATCAAACGCGTTATTGTGCCGTAACGCTCTGAATTATCTTTTTGCATATTCAATACTCCTTAAATAAAACAAGCAATCAATAAAAACGCTGTAACTGCCGCTGTGGCGTGAATTTTGCGAATATTCATTTTGAAAAACTCCATAGTATGCTA
>JAFWRB010000205.1 GCA_017508845.1 Neisseriaceae bacterium
TGGCTCAATTATTGGGCGGTCATATCGACTTGTTCTCCACAGGCTTATCCGATGTGAAAGGCTTGGTAGATAGTGGGGATGTTCGCGTTTTGGCTCAAACTGCGGATAAACGCATTGGCGAAGGCAAAATGGGCGAAATTCCCACAGCAATGGAAAGTGGCATTGACGCTACATTCATTAACTGGCGTGGTTTGTTTGGCACACCTGAAATGCCTGACTATGCAGTGAATTACTGGCGTGATGCGTTGAAAAAATTGCAAGACACACCAGAATGGAAACAAGTTTGTGAGGAAAAAGGTTGGGATAATATCTACCTTGATGCTCCTGAATTTGAAGAATTTTTGAAGAAAACCGAAGAGGAATACATCGAAGTGATGAAAGCCATCGGTATGCTGAAAAAATAAATAAAAATTTGCCTGCGAATGCAAGTTCGTAGGCATTTTTTTATGGGGATTGGGAAAGTTTGACTTTGCTTTAATCCCTAACACAATATTCAGGCAGCCTGAAAGCGTTGATGATTATTTTTCAGGCTGCCTGAAACTTTGTTATAATTCTTCAATCTTATATATCAAGTTGCATTTTAGGAGCCTGATATGTCGCTTTCCGTTATTTTGTCGTTTCTTTTAACGGTATTAGGCATCGCGTATGCGGTTGCTACTTATCTGTTGTCCAATGCTGCATTAGGCAGAGCACACGAACCCAAAATTTTTCCTGCTATCTTGGCGTTCTGTTTGGTTGTTAGCGGTATCTGTTTGTTTATCAAAGAGTTAAAAGCACATCGATTAGCCAAAAAAGAAGACAGCACCGGTGGCGGTATTTCTAAACAATACGCCATTCAAATGTTGCTGACTATGGTCAATGCCTTGTTTTATACGCTGTCGTTTGCCAAAATCGGTTATGTTTTTTCTACCGTTATCTTTTTGATTTTGCAATTTTTAATTTTTGGCGGTGTGAAAAATCTCAAATACGGCGTTGTTGTGGCGATTGTGTTTGCTTTGATTATTTTTTATATATTTAACAATTTGTTGGGTATTATTTTACCCAGATCAGCATTAGGTTTCATATAAAGGGTTTTTGCTATGGAAAGTTTGCGATTGTTAATGCAAGGTTTTGGCGTTGCCCTGCAACCGATGAACATATTTTGGGTAACATTCGGCGGTGTATTGGGCACGATTGTCGGTATGTTGCCAGGTTTAGGGCCTGCCGTTGGCGTGGCAATTTTACTGCCACTCACATTTTCTATGGGACCCATTCCTGCTCTAATTACAATGGCAGGCGTTTATTATGGTGCGATGTACGGCGGTTCTCGTTCGTCCATTTTGATTAACACACCAGGCGATGGTGCAGCGATTGCCGCTATGTGGGACGGCTATCCGATGACGCAACAAGGCAGAGCCGAAGCCGCATTAGCCATCTCTGCGATTGCGTCATTTATCGGCGGCACAATCGCTACTGTGTTTATGGTGTTTTTGTCTTTGCCTGTGGCTAAATTCGCCCTAAAATTTGGTCCAGCCGAATACTTTTTACTGTTTGTTTTCGCCTTAACTGCCACAGCGGTTGCCGAAAAGGAACGGCTAAAAGGTTTTATTATGATGATTTTAGGCCTAATAATAAGTACCATAGGCCTAGACCCGCAATCGGGCGTGCAGAGATTTACCTTTAATCTCTTATCCTTACAAGGCGGTATTGATTTTCTGATTGTCATCATTGCCATTTTTGCCTTTGGTGAAGTGTTGCGAAGTTTTGAAAACATTGGCGAAGGCAAAAAACAAATTCAAAAGAAATTCGGCAAAATTTGGATTTCCAAAGAAGACTGGAAATTAAGTAAAGGAGCAATTTTCAGAAGTGCGCCTTTGGGCTTTATTATCGGTGTTTTACCTGGTGCAGGTGGCACGATTGCCAGCATTATGGCGTATAACACACAAAAATCGCTCTCCAAGCAGCCTGAAAAATTCGGCAAAGGAGCGATTGACGGTGTTGCTGCCCCAGAATCCGCGAATAACGCCGCGTCCGCAGGGGCAATGATACCGATGCTCACTTTGGGCGTACCCGGTTCAGGCACAACCGCCGTGATGATTGGTGCTTTAACTATTTTGGGTATGCAACCTGGTCCTATGCTCTTTCAAAATCAATCCACTATTGTTTGGGGTTTGATTGCCAGTATGTTGGTTGGCAATGTGATTTTGGCGTTTGTCAATATCCCATTAGCGGGGCTTTTGGTGCGTGTTTTAGCCGTGCCGCCCAAAATTTTATATCCTTTGGTTTTGGCATTCACATTCTTGGGCGTTTATGCCATCAGTTCCGTTACGAGCGACTTTTATGTCTTACTGGTATTCGGTATGTTAGGTTATTAACTGTCGCGAGCCAAATTTCCGATGACACCACTTGTTTTGGCGTGTATTGTCGGCACAGGTATGGAACAATATTTCCGCCGAGCCTACAAACTGCATGACGGCGATTTAACCATTTTCATCTCATCGCCCTTGTGCGGGACATTCATCGTGCTAACCGCATTTGTCGTGGTTTTGCCTGTGATTAGAAATAAGATTAGGCTATCTCGTGCCAAGAAAGAAGCACATAGTCAAAATACTTCAAAATGATAATGCGTTAGCGTGCCTTGCTGTATTATTTATACTATCTGCGGCACGCCGCCTGTTCTCATTTTTGAATTATTTTGACTATTAAAAAAAGCCCGATATTAAAATCGGGCTTTTTTTTTCAGGCTGCCTGAAAAGGGAGTTAGCCCCACTGTCGTTTGAATTCGTCCATTAGGCGGCGGTTGCGTTTTGTGGGTCTGCCGCGTTCGGTAAATTCGCCTACGATTTGGGCGGCTTTATTCAGTTGCACTATTTCTTCACGGCGTTTGATAGTGGCTTCATCTTCTGCATATAAAAGCCGTGCTTCTGTCGCTGGGCGGCGTTGCATATTTAAGCCAGTAACAGTTAAACGATAGGGTAGGCTATTGAGTTGCAAATCAATCACATCGCCTATCACAATGACTTTGCTGTTTTTGACCTTGTCGCCATTGACTTTGACACGCCCTAATTCAATGTGCTTTTGTGCTAATGCACGCGTTTTAAAAAAGCGTGCTGCCCACAGCCATTTATCTAAACGCATTTCAGTTGGGGGAGTTGCCATTTTTGTTTATTCATTGTGGGGTTTGTTGAATGTTGTTCCAGGCAGCCTGAAAATGACAATAGCCGTTAATGGCTATGCCATTTACGGATATGTCATTGCGAGATTTGCCGATAGGCAAATCGTGGCAATCTACTCATTAAACCCTTTCAGGCTGCCTGAAATATATTGAAACGCTACAAACATTACCAGTAACGAATTTGTCCGTCGAAGGTATCGCAGGCTCTTGGGTCGCCTGATTGTAAGCCGCGTTTGAACCACGCCAAGCGTTGAGCAGATGAGCCGTGTGTAAAAGCGTCTGGTATCACTCTGCCTTGCGATTGTTGTTGTAAGCGGTCATCGCCTACGGCTTGGGCGGCGTTAAAGGCTTTTTCCACATCGCCTGCTTCTAACAAGCCTTGACCTTGCACATCGTGTGCCCACACGCCTGCAAAGCAGTCGGCTTGCAATTCAACCAAAACGGAAATTTTATTTGCCGATACTTTATCGGTTTGTCGTTGTGCGGCTTGGGTTTTACTGCTAATACCGAGCAGGTTTTGCACATGGTGTCCGACTTCGTGTGCAATCACATACGCCCAAGCAAATTCGCCGTCTGCTTTCAGTTGCGTTTTCATATCGTTATAAAACGAAAAGTCTAAATAAACGCGTTGGTCGGCAGGGCAGTAGAATGGTCCCATAGCGGCTTGTCCCAAGCCACAGCCTGTATTATCACGGTCGCGATAGGCAACCATAATGGGCTGAATATAATTTTTGCCTGACTGGGCAAATAATCTGCCCCAAGTATTTTCGGTTTCGGCAAGCACCGTTTGCGAAAACTCACGCAAGCGTTCTTCTTGGGCGGATTCTTGTACAGGCTGATTGCTGACAGTGGTATTGCCGCCTTCTAACAAGGGGGCAACGCCCGATAAATCCACGCCAAAATAGGCTCCCACTAACAGCAAAATAATGCCGATAATACCGCCGCCCATTTTCTTGGACATACCGCCACGATGGTCTTCAAAATTCGTGCTTTTTCTGCGACCTTCCCATTTCATAATGGTTTTTCCTTTACAATGAAATAAGTTTGTGTTTATACACTATTTTCAGGCTGCCTGAAAGGGTTTAAATTAGGAGATTGCCACGATTTACCTATCGGCAAATCTCGCAATGACATATCCGTAAATGGCATAGCCATTAACGGCTATGGTCATTTTCAGGCTGCCTGAAAGGATTTTTCAAACGGTTACAATGTGTAATTGTTTCGTTTAAAAACTACTAAAAGTTAAAAAATCGAGTGTCATTGCGAGATTTTTCCGTAGGAAAAATCGTGGCAATCTAATTTAAGGCGATAGCCTTAAATCAACGCCGATAGGCGTTGTAACGACATTGCATTAAGGCAATTCAGGCAGCCTGAACAATAATTTTTAAAAGCCCATTTTACTGTTCAAAAATTTTTCTTAATTTTTCTATTTCTGTTTTTAAATTTGATAATATTATTTTTAATTGTTTGTTATCTAAACTACAAATATCTTCGCACAATTGAGTTTTATGCATATCTGTTACTACTGATTGTTTTTTACCAAAACCTTTATCAATATCGGTATATGCGTAGTATTTTTCAAAATTTTTAAA
>JAFWRB010000206.1 GCA_017508845.1 Neisseriaceae bacterium
ATATAACAATAGTAATTAAAATGCCTATTTTCTTTTTCTGTGTCATCATTCTCTCCCATTATCTTTCAGGCAGCTTGAAAATAAATTAAAATTCAACACCTTTTGATTCATCATTGTGGGATAGTATTATCGGCTTGTCTAAATCTGCGGCGAAATTCTGCTAATTCATTTAACATTTCCTGCTCATTTTGCCAAATGTTTTGCGTGCCGATTAAGTCGTCAATTTGCGAAAAGGCATTTTTAGTTTGCACAAATTTTGCCGCATTTTCCTGTTGCAACAAATATTGCAAAAACGCCACCGCCTGACTGCGTCTTTCATCGGATAAACCGTCACACAAAAGCGAAATATCTTGTGAAGAATATCCTTTTCTATTCAACATATTATCACCTTTTGACTACTTCAAATACATTTTCAGGCAGCCTGAAAGAGAACAACCGTCCTTGTTTTACAACAAACAAGGACGATTTTTAGCCTTTATTTTTTCTCGTCTTTTTTATCGGCTTTTTTGGCAACCGCAGGTGTGTTTTCCGCAGGAGCATTTGGGTCATAACGGTCGGCTACGGCGTTTTTATCGACTTTCACTTCTACGCTATCGGCAATTTCCACTGTAAAAAAGCGGTCATCAACTTTGGTAATTCTGCCCAAAAAGCCCGAATTCAAAATCACCTTATCGCCGCGTTTGAGTTCGGCAATCATTTCTTGGTGTTTTTTGTATTTTTGCTGTTGCGGACGCATCACCAAAAACCAAAACACCACCAAAATTAAAATCAAAGGCAAAAACGAAGCAAAGCCAGAAGACGCTCCCGCCTGTGCCGCGTCTGCGGCGTATGCAATACTAATCATATTTTTTTCCCTAACAAGGTTGTATTTAAAAAGGTTGTATTATAAATGCTGAACGCATTTTCGACAAATCAAGGCAGCCTGAAAGCCTTTTACACACCATATTGCTCGCGATAGGCTTTTACTTTGGGTAAAAAAGCGGCGAGTTCTGGATTTTTATCCGCAGATAACATCACCAATAAATCGTTCAAAGACGCAATCGCCGCAACGGGAATATTAAATTGCTGTTTGACTTCTTCCACAGCGGATAATTCGCCTTGACCTTTTTCCATTCTATCCAAAGCGATTGCCACGCCTGCCACTTCGGCGTGAGCATTTTTAATCAGTTCAACCGATTCACGCACCGAAGTGCCTGCGGAAATCACATCATCAATAATCAGCACGCGTCCTGCCAATTTCGCCCCCACAATCACGCCGCCCTCGCCGTGGTCTTTGGCTTCTTTGCGATTATAAGCAAACGGCACATCTTTACCCCATTCGGAAAGTGCCGCAGAAGTTACCGCCGCCAAAACAATACCTTTATAGGCAGGACCAAACAGCATATCAAATTCGATTTTGCTGTCGATAATGGAACGAGCATAAAACTGGGCTAACTGCCACAAAGCCGCTCCGTGATTAAACAAGCCCGCATTAAAAAAATAAGGCGACAGACGCCCTGCTTTGGTTTGAAATTCCCCAAACGACAACACTTTTTCTTGCAGGGCAAAACGCAAAAAATCACGGCGAAAATCAGCCATTTTTATTTCCTTTATATAAACAATTTCAGGCAGCCTGAAAAAGACAAATTTTAACTGTTTTTTGGCAAATCGTCTAAAATATGCGTTTTATTGTTTTAGGCTGCCTGAAAATGCGTATTATCACAGCGAATGTCAATGGTATCAGAAGTGCCGCCAGTAAAGGTTTTTTGGCTTGGTTAGAAACGGCTAATGCTGATTTTGTGTGTGTTCAAGAATTAAAAGCACAGGAAAACGATTTATCGTTTGATATGAAAAACCCTTGCGGTATGTATGGTGCGTTTGCTTTTGCCGAGAAAAAGGGTTATAGCGGCGTGGCTTTGTATTCCAAAGCAAAGCCTAATAATGTGCAAATCGGCTTTGGCGTGGAAGAATTTGACCGTGAAGGGCGATTTGTGCGAGCGGATTTTGACGATTTATCCGTGATTTCTCTTTATTTGCCGTCAGGTTCGGCATCTGATGAGCGGCAAGCGTCAAAATTTCGCTTTTTAGACGCATTTCGCCCCATTTTAGCCGAACTTATCGCCGAAAACCGTAAAATTGTGGTGTGTGGCGACTGGAATATTGCACACCAAAATATCGACTTAAAAAACTGGAAAGGCAATCTGAAAAACTCTGGCTTTCTGCCCGAAGAGCGACAATGGATAAGCGATTTACTTCTTTCTGGCTGGGTAGATATTTGGCGGACGCTGTATCCCGACATTGCGGGCTATTCGTGGTGGAGCAATCGTGGGCAGGCATACGCCAAAGATGTGGGCTGGCGAATTGATTACCAAATGGCAAGCCCACTCTTCGCACCACATGCCAAAGAAGCCTTTATTTATAAAGACGAAAAATTTTCCGACCATGCTCCGTTAATTGTGGATTATCAATGATGAATGTATATCATAATGATATGATTAAATTTTTAAGCACATTTTGCTCGGTTAATCAAAAAAAAATCACTCTGATGACTTCATTGCGTGATGATTTGGGTGTAGATGGCGAAGATGCGGAAGAGTTAATGTTGGCTTATTCTAAAAAGTTTAATGTTGATTTATCTAATTTTAAATTTGATAGATATTTTTGTAGTGAATATCCGTCTTCTATTTTAGATTTTTTCTACGGATTATTTTGTAAATCACAATTAGACACTGTTTTAGTTAAAGATTTAATTCATTTTGCAGAATTAGGTTATTGGCTTGAAGAAAAAAATGAAACAAAAGGAAATTAAAATGAAAACAAACGATTATTTCATAAAAAATGAAAATCTCAAACAAACTGCAATAACTTTCAGTAATTTTGAAGCACCCAAAGACGCTGTAATGGAGTTTGCATATGAAAATTACATTGGTAGTTTTATTAGATTGATTTTTTTGGGAGAAGTTAATAATAATTTTAGAGTGGTTCTCGTAATTATGGAAACTATTGATGAAGATGATGAGATAAATATTGATTTAGATTTGTCCAAATTAGACGATGAATTCTCTTTTGGTGTATTTGATGTAACAAAACAAATACCAAGAGCAAAAACCGCTCATTTGTTGAAATTAGATCAAAATAAAATACTGCACATTACATTGGAATATATTTCTAACGAACGATTTAATGCTGGATATTTTGCAAAGGGAAAATTGATAGGTACTAATTCAAATGACTTTAAATTTATTGGAGTTACTGGTGATATAAAAAATGAAATGCTAATCAATTCATTAAATTTAGATGAGTTGATTAGTTCATTGCCTGAATTATCTGAAGAAAATTATTTTCATATCAACAAAAATTTAGATGAAATCAAATAGCGTTCAGGCAGCCTGAAAAATTATCACATTGATTTTACAAAAAAATTTTATATGCTTGATTTAGAAGACATTTGTTTGCTGATTATTGAAGACGGCGAAGAGAGAGCAAACCACTGGCTAAACCACTGGGCGTATGGTTATCCTGTGCATTTGCGTGTTACGACACCGCAGGATAGGCAGCCTGAAAAGAATATTACCGCCATTGATAAAACCGTTCAAAACATTGTCGGCAATTTTTTTGTGGTAGCACACGGCAACGCTTGCCACGCTTTTTTACAATGGCTGTTTGACAAAGATATTCAAATGCACCGCCGCCTGCTTGGTGTGATTTTGGCAAATCCAAACAAAATGGCGTGGTCAAACGATGACAGGC
>JAFWRB010000207.1 GCA_017508845.1 Neisseriaceae bacterium
GTAAGCGTGGAAGTGAGTGTGGTCATATTGAATATTGAGTTTCAGGCTGCCTGAAATTGATTTTTCAGGCAGCCCGAAATGCTTTATTTACACCGTTTTAGAATAAACCGCCGTTGTGGCTTTGTGTCGCAGGTGATAGTCGAACACCATGGCAATGTTGCGGATTAAAAAACGCCCTTTATCGGTTACCCAGATGAATTTGGGTTCGATTTCAACCAAGCCATCTTGTTGCAGTTGCTTCATTTCAGCCATTTCTGTGGCAAAGTATTGTTCAAAGTTTAAGCCGTATTGTTGTTCGTATGGCAAGAACGATAGGGCGAAACGGCACATTAAGTCTTGAATTATGTTGCGGCGAAGTAAATCGTCTTTATTCAAAGTGTAGCCACGCAAAACAGGTAGGTGTCCGCTGTCCAAAGCAGCGTAGTATTCTTCTGTGGTTTTGACATTTTGACAGTAGATATTGCCGACTTTGCCTATACTGGATACGCCCAAGCCGATTAAATCGCAATCGGCGTGCGTGGAATAGCCTTGAAAGTTGCGTTGCAAGCGTCCTTGTCGCAGCGCAATCGACAATTCGTCTTGCGGTTTGGCAAAGTGATCCATACCGATGAATATATAGCCCTCGTCCGTTAGGCGTTGCACGGCGTATTGCAAAATGTCTAATTTTTCTTTTGAATTAGGCACAGCGGCGGTATCAATACGGCGTTGCGGCTTAAATAAATGTGGCAAATGGGCGTAGTGATAAAGCGATATGCGGTCAGGGTCTAATTGCGTTAGCACTGTATCCAAAGTGGTTTTCATTGTTGCCACACTTTGGTGCGGCAAGCCATAGATTAGGTCAATACTTACCGATTTAAACCCTGATTCTCGTGCAGTATTCACAACCAAAGCAGTTTCTTCTACGCTTTGTACGCGATTAACGGCAACCTGAACTTTGTGGTCAAAGTCTTGCACGCCCACGCTCATACGATTAAAGCCTAATTTCGCCAAGTTGCGAACATTGTCGGCGGACACCTTGCGTGGGTCAATTTCAATCGAATATTCGCCATTTTCCACTAATTCAAACGCATTGCCGATAATCTCAAACACGCGTCCTAATTGTTCGTCCGACAAAAAAGTGGGCGTGCCGCCGCCAAAATGCAACTGCTCCAAACGCGTAATGCCTGTTAAATGTGGCTTTAATAATTGCGTTTCGCAATCAAGGTAATTGATATAAGTATCGGCTTGCGATTTATCCTTTGTGGCAATTTTGTTGCAGCCGCAGTAAAAGCAAATCACATTGCAAAAGGGAATATGCACATACAAAGACAGCGGACGATTTAACGCACCCGATACGCGTTGTTCTAATGCGTGGGTGTAGTTCTGCTCGGTAAAGTCTGCTGTAAAGCGGTCGGCAGTCGGATAAGAAGTATAACGGGGACCATTAGACGGTAAGCGTTCAATCAACGCACGGTCGAAGTCAATATTTTGAAAATTCTGCATATTCATTTTGTGGTTTCGTGTTCAAGTTTGGTAAAATCGCACTGTTTCGCAAAAAGTGTTTTGACAGTTGTCAAATAATATACGAAAATGCGGACTTTGTTAAAACAAATTTGATTAACACCAAGTTTTTCAGAAGTTATAGAAATGTCAGATTGTCAAAATTGCGATAAGCCACAAGCGTTGAAAATCTTATGTTCCAACTGTTCCTTGCGAGAACTGTGCTTGCCTGTGGGCTTAAATCCTGATGAGTTCGAGCAACTGAATACCGTGATTCGTCAAAGTCGCCACATTAAAAAGGGCGAGTATTTGTTCCGTGTGGGTGAAGAATTTACCTCTCTCTTTGCCGTTCGTACAGGCTTTTTCAAAACCAACATCGCCAGTTTAGATGGACGCGACCAAGTTACAGGCTTTTTTATGTCGGGCGAACTCATCGGCATGGACGGCTTGTCTAACAATGTACACTCGTGCAACGCCGTTGCATTAGAAGACAGCGAAGTGTGCGAACTGCCCTTTGACCGTTTGGAAGAATTGTACGGCGAAATTCCCACACTACAACGCCATTTTATCCGCTTAATGAGTAGCGAAATTGTGAGAGACCAAAATGTCATGCTCTTGTTAGGCAATATGAAATCCGAAGAACGATTAGCCGCATTTTTAATGAACCTATCGCAACGCCTGCGTGCAAGGGGCTTCGCGTCTAACGAATTTATTTTAAGAATGTCGCGAGAAGAAATCGGCAGTTACTTGGGCTTAAAATTAGAAACCGTCAGCCGCACATTCTCTAAATTTCAACAATCAGGCTGGATTGATGTCAATCACAAACACATTCGCTTAACCAACCCTTTAGAATTAAACAGATTGGTTTCAGGCAGCAACAGCAATACAGAAATACAGGAAGAAGAATAATATTCAGGCTGCCTGAAAGAATAAAACCGTTTTAGCATCGCCTATCGGCTCACAGAAACTTTGGTTTGATTACTTCGTAATCCTTTATTGACTGCGTCAATAAAGATTTCACCTAACGGTGAAATAAACCTTGTTTTAGCTTCACTTCGTTCGCAGAAACTTCGCTTTGATTGCTTCGCAATCCACTTTAACAAACTACGTTTGTTAAAGGTTGATACTCCGTATCAACTAAACCTTGTTCTACCAATAAAACGGTTTTTTGTTTTTTGATCAAACCATAAATTACTGTAAAATATCATTTCGTTTTAATCAAAACAATTTTTAATATGTATTATTTAATATTCAGCATTATGTGCAGTGTGGCTGTTTCCATATTGCTAAAATTATCGAAAAAACAAGGTATTGCGATTGAACAAGCAGTAGCGGTGAATTACCCTACTGCGGCTATTTGCACATTTTTATTATTCAAACCCAATTTAAGCCAAAACATTTCTGTTTTATTATCCGAATGGTTTGTTTTATTACCGCTTGCAATATTGTTACCAAGTGTATTTATTATTATGGGCAAATGTGTTGAACAAGCAGGTATCGCCAAATCCGATGCGGCACAACGATTATCACTGTTTTTGCCGATTGTTTCCGCCTTTGTGATTTTTGACGAAACGCTTTACGCAGGCAAAATGATTGCGGTGATTTTATCCATTATCGCTTTGTTTGCCTTAACTTACAAACCCGCCCAAGCAAGGCAGGGTAGGGCGGCGATATGGTTGCTATTGGGCGTGTGGTTGGGCTATGGCGTGATTGATATTTTGTTCAAACAGTTGTCTAAAAATACGGCAATGACCACGCATTTATTTGCCTTATTTATCGCCGCTGGCGTGTTGTTATTGACCTATCTTATCGCCCGCAAAACACAATGGACAAAACAAGGCATTTTGGGCGGCAGTCTGTTAGGCTTGCTTAATTTCGGCAATATTTATCTGTATTTGCGTGCTCATCAAGCATACAGCA
>JAFWRB010000208.1 GCA_017508845.1 Neisseriaceae bacterium
CAAGCCATTAAAGATGATAAAATTCAAAGAAAAATACAAAAATGAACAAATTTAACAAGGGCTTATACACAAACGCTTGCCAATGTCATTCCCCCAATTTCGAGCACCGACTCGACAACGCCGAAATATCGCTGATTGTACTGCACAATATATCGCTGCCGCCGTTTGAATACGGTTCAGGCTGCATAGATAAACTCTTTCAAAATCAATTAGATAAACAAGATGACGCATTTTTGCAATCCATTGCCCATTTGCGTGTTTCCAGCCATTTTTTAATTGAACGAAATGGCTTGGTGAAACAATTTGTATCCGCAAACGATATGGCATATCACGCAGGACAATCGTCTTTTCACGGACAAGAAAAATGCAACCACTTTTCAATCGGCATTGAATTAGAAGGTTGCGATTTTGAACCCTTTACCGAGCCGCAATACGATACTTTATTGATTTTATTAAAAGATTTAATTCAAGCATACCCCACCATCACCGCCATTTGCGGACATTCTGACATTGCCCCCAATCGCAAAACCGACCCAGGTCATTTTTTTGAATGGCAACGCTTAATAGACGCAGGTTTGCCCGTGGATAGAAACGGTTTTCAGGCTACCTGAAAGCTTTATTTACGCTCTATTTAACTTTTCTAACAATTCAGGCATTTTTGCAGGGTCGTCATTTTTTAGAAGCGGCACGATTTTGTTTTCTAATTGTTCCACATTGCACGACAGAACAATTTCTTTAAATGCCAACATTTTAGACGGCTGCATCGAAAAGTGGCGAAAGCCCATACCTAATAAAAGCCGTGCAAAAACAGGGTCGCCTGCCATTTCTCCGCAAATGCTCACGGGTTTGTCCATTCGATTTGCGGTGCGTAATACATGCAACATCAGTTTTAATACCGCAGGGTGAGCAGGTTGATATAAGGCGGCGGCATCTTTGTTTGCTCTATCTACGGCTAATGTATATTGCACTAAATCATTGCTACCGATAGAAACAAAATCAACCATTTTCAACAAGGAACCTACCATTAACGCCGCCGCTGGGGTTTCTATCATCACGCCAATAGCCACATTCGGGTTGTGTGCTATGCCGCTGTCGGCTAACTGGTCTTTTGCCATTTGTAAATGCACCAAACATTGTCTGACTTCGGTTAAAGACGAAATCATCGGCCACATCATTTGTACTTCGCCGTGAAGGGCGGCACGCAATATGGCTCGCATTTGTGTGCGAAACATTTGTGGTTCGGCTAAACTTAATCGAATACCAACCAAGCCCATCGCAGGGTTTAAGCCGTGTGTTTGCTCAAACCAGCGGGGGTTTTTGTCTGCACCCAAGTCCATTGTGCGAATGGTAACAGGCTTGCCTGCGGCCTTTTTGATGATTTTGGCGTATTCGCGATATTGTTCGTCTTCTGTGGGGGCAATATCTCGGTTTAAGAATAAAAATTCACTGCGATAAAGCCCCACGCCGTCTGCGGCGTTTTTGGTAACTTCTGCCATATTATCGGCAGCAGCAATGTTTGCCAAAATTTCAATCGGTACATTGTCTTGTGTTGTGGCGGCGGTGTCTTTTAATTTACTGAGTTCTCTCTGGCGACTGCGAAATTCTCTTGCTCGCCTGCGGTATTCTTTCAGCAAAAACTCATCAGGCTGCAAAATCACAACGCCGTCTATGCCATCGACAATCACCACTTCATTTTCGGCAATTAAATCAGAAGCACACCGCAAAGAAATAATGGACGGCATATTCAAACCACGCCCTAAAATAGCCGTGTGGCTACTCGCACCGCCAAAATCGGTTACAAACGCCGCAATGCGATTGTCCTTAAAAAATACCGTATCCGCAGGAGATAAATCGGCGGCAATCAAGACGGTGTCTTCAAATAAATCTTCTTGTTCAGGCACAAAGTCGTTTGTGTCTATGCCCATTAAATTTTTGAACACGCGTTCAACCACTTGCAGCATATCCTGCTTGCGTGCATGTAGATAATCATCTGCTATGCTATCAAATTGTGCAGAAAGTATATCAATTTGTTGCGATAACGCCCATTCCGCATTGATTTTTTTCTCTTCAATAATATCAATCGGGTCGCGAGAAATGGTAGCATCATTCAATAACATAATATGCAAAGAAATAAACGCCCCTAACTCGGTCGGTGCGTCTTCGGGAATATTATTGCGTAAATGCTCGAACTGGCGGCGAGTGGTTTTGATGGCGTTTTCATAACGAGCCACTTCGGCAGCAATTTCAGCGTCTTCTACGGTGTAATGTGGTGCGTTTTTCATACCCTGCTTGATAATATGAGCCCGCCCAACCGCAATACCGCCGCCCACTGCCACACCGTATAACGCCACAGCCATTTTGCTATTCTCCTTCGCCGAATTTTTCTTCAATTAAATTGCACAAAGCGTTCATTGCCGCTTCTTCGTCTATGCCGAATGTTTTGATTTCAACCGTAGAACCCATACTTGCGGCTAACATCATCAAGCCCATAATGCTTTTGCCGTTAATGGTTTTGTCCCCTTTGCTAACCCACACTTCGCAGTCATACTGGTTGGCTAATTGCGAAAATTTGCCAGACGCTCTTGCGTGTAAGCCTAATTTATTCACAATTTCAATTTCTTTTTCTAACATGGCTGATTATCCTGATTAAACAATAAGATACCGCCGATTGCCGCCTGTTGAACTTCTTCGCTAAATTCTTTCAGGTTGCTTCTTTGCGGTGCATATTGAATGGCTTTAATCACCATCGGTGCATTTAAGCCTGTTAAAAGGGCAATTTTTTTGCCACAATAGAACAACTTTTGAGCGATATTACACGGCGTTGCCCCAAAAATATCGGTCATCACCAAAATATCATCAAACGGAAAAGCCCTTGCCCAAGACTGCACACGAGCCAACACCACTTCGGGCGACTCATCAGGCAAAACGCCAAAAATATGCAAATATTCCGTTGTTTGCGGAAAAAAATGCTTCGCCAAAGAACGATACGCATCGCCGATTGTTTCGTGAGTAATAATAAATAAACCTATCATTTTTTCGTTTTTTCAATGGGTTATATATTACAGAATGGGCATTTGTGCCCACTGAAACGCCTTTTTCAGGCTGCCTGTTGTTGAATAAAACGCGTGGGCAACAAGGTGCCCACCCTACAATCAACTTAACTGCGATAATCTGCGTTAATCGACACATAATCGTGCGACAAGTCGCAGGTGTATAGCACAACCGATTGCTCGCCGCGATTGAGTTCCACTCGCACGGTGATTTCGGGTTTTGCCATGACGCGGGCACCGTCTTCTTCTTGGTATAACTCGGCTCTGCCGCCGTTTTCCACAACCAGCACGCTGTCTAAAAACATGCGTACTTTGGCGGTGTCCAAATCTTTAATGCCTGAATTGCCGATGGCACATAACAGTCGCCCCAAGTTTGCGTCTGACGCAAAAAAGGCGGTTTTCACCAAAGGCGAATGGGCAATGGAATAACCCACTTTGCGGGCTTCTTCCACGCTCATCGCTTGGTCGATTTGAATGGTGATGAATTTTGTTGCCCCTTCGCCATCTCGCACAATCGCTTTGGCTAATTCTAATGCGGTTTCGGTAATCGCGGCTTTGACACTGGCGGCGGCAGGATCGTTGTCGTTTGATATTTCAGGTAAGCCTGATTTGCCTGTGGCAATAATTAAGAAACTGTCGTTGGTGCTGGTGTCGCCATCAACCGTAATGCGGTTGAAACTGTTGTCGGCAATTTCTTTTGTCCATTTATTCAATAAATCGGGGGCAATGTTGGCGTCCGTTGCCACAAAAGACAGCATAGTCGCCATATTCGGACGAATCATACCTGCCCCTTTGGCGATGCCTGTAACCGAAATCACTTTATTGTCGATTTTAATTTGTCGTGTGGCGGCTTATGGGACGGTGTCGGTGGTCATAATGGCGGACGCGGCAATATCCCAATGCACAGGTTTGACTTTGGGCAGG
>JAFWRB010000209.1 GCA_017508845.1 Neisseriaceae bacterium
ACGCAGGTTTAGAAATAACACAAATCGCCGATTTTGTAACCCCCTGCCCTGACTGGACGGAAGTGGCAGAAAAGTTAGCCCATAAATTAGCAGAAAAATTGTAGAATACTCATTTTTCAGGGAGCATACACAATGAAAAACTTTTATGAAGAATTGAATATTGCTTTTAACGCAAACGAACAAACCATTTTAAACGCTTTGCAACGACTGGCTCAAAGCGGTCAATATTCATTAGAAGAAATTCAACAAATTAAAGAAACACTATTAAACCCTAAAAAAAGAGCAGAATACAATTTAACTTTAACGCAAAACAAATCTAAAAATTTTTATGAAATATTAAATATTTCACCAAATGCGTCTGAAAATATAATATTAAATGCTATTCGCCGTAAAGCCGAAAATGGAGAATTATCATTAGAAGAAATACAAGAAATAAAAGAAACGCTGCTTAATTCAGACAAAAGGGTGGAATATAATCAAACAATTGTGGTTGAAGAGAAATTCAGAACAATATCAACAAAACCGAAAAAATTTTCACCTAAAATGCGTGTTTTAATTATTTTAATTACAACCCTTTTATTAGGTTTATTGGCTCGTACTATTTTCTTTAAACATATTGACAATCAAGAGCAACCGTACGAAGTAAATATTGATGATTTATACCAAAAAAATTATTCATATAAACCAAAAGAAATGATTAAAATTAGTTCATCAAAAATAAGTAAAGGAGAACTGTTATTTTTTGCCAAAGGTGATGAGTTCATGAATATACCTAATGTTAAACCATTATCTAATGATAAAAACAAACCGATTGCCACAGAATATTTAGCCATAACCAAAGATAATAAAGGAAATTTTTTAGTTCTTTATCGCAAAAAACCTTTTCGTGATAGATTAGAATACCCATTAGAGGGTTATACAAGTTATGAAAAACATATTCAGTGGTTAAATATCAATTTACCTGATGCACAAAATGAAAAAACAAAACAAGCAGCAGAGCGTTTAAGTCTTACCTTAAATGCTCACAAAACAAATTATCTGACTGATATTAAATTATTGGATGATGGTAAATTGTATGTAATGGAAACAGATGAAACTTCTATATTCTATCCAGATTTATATGTATCTGTTTTGGATAATGTCAGTACTGATGTGGTGAGACGCAGAGGCATTACAAGAAAAATGCGTGAACCCAAAACAATGTTTTCAGGTGAAGCCAAATTTTTTAACGACAGATATTTGGTATTTGATACCGATAATATACATACAACTCATCGTAATTATCAAGGTAAAGATAAAAAAGATAAATATAAATTAACAAGTCAATTATGCTTAAATGAATGTATGCATGGTGATTATCAAGGCTATATTGTGTTTTATGATACAGAAAATGAAAAAGTATCGGATATTAGAATACCTTATAATGTAAGAGAGCATAAAATATCTGATGAATTTGATATTTATACATGGTTACATACTGATAGGAAAGTATTTATTGATCCGAATGGTAAAAAAATAGGTATTTATTTCAGATTATATCATTCTGATAAAAAAACAAATCAAGAAAGAATAGATAGTTTTTTTGAAGTATATGAAATGAAAAAAGATAAAAATAATACAATAATTAGTGCAAATAAAATATTACATCAATACTTTCCTGATGCTTATATAGAACAACCTAAATTTTCTGATGACGGTAAGGAAATTTATTTTATTAAATCACCGCCCAAAAAAAGCAGTAGCGTTCACAGTGAGTTATCTGTTACACCAAGAAATAAAAGGTCAGAATTTATTCGTTGGTCTATTGATAAAAATAAAGCAATTCAATCATCAGAAATTGATGTATTTAGTGTAGTAGCTCATCATTTTAATCCAAAAAGAAATGAGTTTTTTGCATTAGGTATGCCTGATGATCATGCCTTATCTATGTTTAATGGCAAGATAAAATCTCCTTTTGGTCATGTTCATGTTTATTATCACAATTTTAAACAAAAAAATGGATTTATTGACGAATTAGTAAGTGTGGAAGAAAATTTAATGTCTTATCCTGATTATTCTAACAGTGAATGCAATTTTCTCTTTTCCGAAAATGAAGATATTTTTATGCCCATTTGTCGTGGTTTTTTGAAAACGCCTGTTTATTTTCATACCAAAGATATGGAAAAACCTGTTTATTTAAATGATATATTAAAAGAGAAAAATATCGTTTATTAACAAATGATTTATCTTTCAGGCAGCCTGAAATACTGTTAAAATATGTAGTTTTTACCTTTCAGGCAGCCTGAACTTTATTTTAAGGAATACACAAATGATTGAACAAGAAAAAGTTAATCAACTGAATAACTTATTAGACGATTTGTCGCAAAGAAATGGCGATATTCGGAGGTATCTTTGACTACGACGGCAAGAAAGACCGTTTAGAAGAAGTCATCGGCTTATCCGAAGACCCTGATTTGTGGAATGACCCCAAAAAAGCGGAAGCCATCGGCAAAGAACGCAAAATGTTAGAAGATGTTGTTTTGACTGTTGAAGAAGTGTCAAACGGCATTGACGACAATCGAATGCTGCTTGAAATGGCGGCGGAAGAAGATGACGAGCACGCATTCTCCGCAGTCCAAGACGATATTTTGGCGTTAGAAAAACGCATTGCCGACTTGGAATTTAAACGAATGTTCGACCAGCCTGCGGACGCAAATAATTGTTTTATCGACATTACCGCAGGTGCAGGCGGTACAGAAGCGGAAGACTGGGCGGGTATGCTCTTTCGTATGTATTGTCGCTACGCCGAACGCAAAGGCTTTAAAATCGACATTTTGGAAGAGGACGAGGGCGAAGTGGTCGGCATTAACCGTGCCACAATTAAGTTAGAAGGAGCGTATGCTTTTGGCTTACTGCGAACCGAAACAGGCATTCATCGCTTGGTGCGTTGCTCGCCCTTTGACGCAAATAATAAACGCCATACTTCGTTTGCGTCTGTGTTTGTGTATCCTGAAATTGACGACAGTTTTGAAATTGAA
Source organism: Neisseriaceae bacterium (assembly GCA_017508845.1). Lineage (GTDB taxonomy): Bacteria > Pseudomonadota > Gammaproteobacteria > Burkholderiales > Neisseriaceae > RGIG9985. The sequence continues at coordinate 3,018 of JAFWRB010000209.1, forward strand.
ATCAACCCTGCCGATTTGCGAATTGATACTTATCGTGCCAGTGGTGCTGGCGGTCAGCACATTAACAAAACTTCGTCTGCTGTTCGCATTACGCACAATCCCACAGGCATTGTGGTGCAATGCCAAAACGACCGCTCGCAACACCGCAATAAGGCAGAAGCAATGAATATGCTGCGTGCCAAATTGTTTGAAATTGAAATGCGAAAACGCAACGAAGAAAAACAAAATTTGGAAGATTCCAAATCCGATGTGGGCTGGGGACACCAAATCCGCTCGTATGTCTTCGACCAGTCGCGCATTAAGGATTTGCGTACTTCGTATGAAGTGGGCAATATTAAAGCGGTGATGGACGGCGATTTAGACGGCTTTATCGAAGCCAGTTTGAAACAAGGCGTTTAGGCAGTGAGCAGGCGTAGGGTGGGCAACTTTGTTGCCCACGCGTTTTAATCTCCACTTTCAGGCTGCCTGAAAGGTTTATTTTTTTCAGGCTGCCTGAAAAATCAATCCGCAGGAGCGGCATGGCAATCAGGATTTAATACGCCCATTTCACAGGCTTTTTTGAATATTTTGTCAAATCTTTCACTTTCTGCAACACAAACAGGTTGATTACCATTCATTGCTTGATGGATATTTTTTGCCATACATTGCTGCAAATCTTTTTCAGCCATTTCTAATTCATTCTTAACTGCTTTCTGTTCTTGGGTTAAGTTAGATTGATATAAGTTATCTGCTGAACTTTCACTGCTACCGCCACAAGCAGCAAGACACAAAATGGGGAACAGTAATGTTAGATAAAGTTTCATCGGTCATACCTTTCTATTCAGTCATCAGTGTTGTTTATGAGTACAGGTTTGTCAAAAC
>JAFWRB010000210.1 GCA_017508845.1 Neisseriaceae bacterium
TATATATATATATATGGCGTTTTGCGTTTGTGGCAAAAAAGCCACACTTTTAATGAATATGGGGTGAAATGAAGTTTCAGGCAGCCTGAAACCCCGCACTCACCGCGTCTGCCACTGTGGATACACCGATAATATTTAGTTTGGGAAAATCTTTGGTGTTTTTGGGCATATTGGCTTTGGGGATAATCGCACAAGCGAAGCCTAATTTTTCCGCTTCTTTCAAGCGTTCTTGACCGCGAGCCACTGGGCGGACTTCGCCTGATAAGCCCACTTCGCCGAAAATCACGGTTTTTGGAGGCAGGGGGCGGTTTTTGAAGTTCGATAACATCGCTAACATTACCGCTAAATCGGCGGCGGGTTCGATGATTTTCACGCCGCCTACGGCATTTAAAAACACATCTTGGTCGAAAAATACCACGCCTGAATATCTTGATAACACAGCAATTAGCATACTCAAACGATTTTGGTCTAATCCCACTGCCAAGCGTTTGGGCGTAAAGCCGTGTGCGTCTGACACCAACGCCTGAATTTCCACTAATAAAGAACGCGTGCCTTCTTGCGTTACCAAAACGCAGGAGCCTGCTACATCGTCCCGATAGCCCGATAGAAAAATCGCAGACGGATTGGCAACGCCTTTCAAACCCTTATCGGTCATCGCAAACACGCCTAATTCGTTTGCCGCACCAAAGCGGTTTTTAATGGCACGAATCATTCGATAATTAGAATGGCTGTCGCCTTCAAAATATAGCACCGTATCGACAATATGCTCCAAAACACGCGGTCCTGCAATCGCACCGTCTTTGGTTACATGTCCCACAACAATAATGGTTATGCCGCTTTGCTTGGCAAGGCGTGTTAGTTGTGCCGCACATTCTCGAACCTGCGACACCGAACCTGGTGCGGAATTGATTTCTTCCGAATACACGGTTTGAATGGAGTCAATCACCGCAACCGCTGGTTTTTCTTGATTTAATGCGTGCAAAATGGCTTGCAGACGAATTTCAGGCAGCAATGCCACACCTTCACGCGATAAGCCTAATCGCTGCGAACGCAGGGCAACTTGGGCGGCGGATTCTTCGCCTGACACATACAGCACTTTTTGCGTTTTGGCTAATTGCGATAAAATTTGCAAAAGCAAAGTCGATTTGCCGATACCTGGGTCGCCGCCTAATAAAATCATCGCCCCAGCAACCAAACCGCCGCCTAAAACGCGGTCTAATTCCGCACTGCCACAAGGTATGCGTGGCGTTTCTTCGGCGGCAACACTGGCTAATTCCTGAATAGCAGCCGTTTGCCCCGTCCAAGAACGAAATCTCGCCGCCGTGTTGTCTTGGCTGACAGCGGTTTCTTCGGTCAGCGTATTCCACTCATTACAATGCGGACACTTGCCTTGCCACTTGGGCGATACACCGCCACATTCACTGCACACAAATTGCGTTTTGATTTTTGCCATAATGCTTTGTTTTTCTTGGTTTATTAGACTTGTGCAAAAAATGCACAAGTTAGGTTTAAGGCAGTTTGTACGAAAAATTGCACAAACTGAATTTTTAACTTTCAGGCAGCCTGAAAGCACTTCCCGTGCAGGGGCGGCACTTCCCGTGCAGGGGGGGCACTTCCCGTGCGGGGAAATCGTCATTGCGAGATTTTTTCGTAAGAAAAAATCGTGGCAATCTCCTAACTACGAAGGGCGAAACTAATCGTTCAGGCTGCCTGAAACAGCGTTCAATAAGTCGTGTGTGAAGTTAAATATACTTAATCTACTGTAATCATTCCATTTTTTTATTGCCACACGGATTCGGAAAACCTAACGGTTTTCCTTTAAATTAGCAATAGCCGTTAGTGGCTTTGTCGTTTACGGATGTGCGTATTGCGAGCCGTGCCACGCACGGCGTGGCAATCCTTTAAAGATTTTGCGTGAGCAAAATCGAATCCGTGTGGCATTTAAAAAATCTATGCTTTCAGGCAGCCTGAAATTATTTTTTATCGTTAGGATTTGTTACAGTGTATTTAAATTTCTTATTTTCAGAAATAGTTACACCGTGTGTTCTTTCTAATATTTCTTGAAAAGATTTAAATCCATAAACTTCCCAATTCCATTTGGTTTTGACCTGATATTCTACTTTTGACATATCTACATATCCATTTTGGTCTTGGTATTTTTCTACTGTTTCTTTTAATACAGTAACAAATTCTCTAAATGGAATTTTTCGACAATACATAATATTTTTATCATCGAGATACATTTGTATATTGCCTAATGATTTTAAATGCTTGGATAGTTGTGAAAAATTAAAACTTCTTGGGTCATAATCAGGTTTTACATTTCTGATATATTGACTAACATTAGAAACAGATGACCAACCACTTTCATCAGCACATTGTTTTATTGCTGAGTAAATAGTTTGTTCTATCGGTGTTTTTTCATTTAATGATTGTTGTATATTATTTTGTTCTATCGGTGTTTTTTCATTTAATGATTGTTGTGTATTATTTTGTTCTATTTTCTGATTTTTATTATTGTTTTTATCATTATCTATTTGTTCATCGGAAAGTAAATTCTCAAAATAAATGAAATTATCACAAGCCATAATTAAAGATTCTGGGGTCTGTTTTTTACCAAAACCATAAACCATCATTCCAGATTGTCTTAATCTTTGTGCTAATGGCGTGAAATCACTATCAGAAGATACTAAACAAAAACCGTCAAATGTTTTGCTGTATAGCAAATCCATAGAATCAATAATAAGTTGCATATCAGTTGCATCTTTACCTTTGGTATAGGCAAATTGCTGTATCGGCGTTAAAGAATATTTGAGTAATTTATCTTGCCAACTTTGTGGATTTTGTGTCCAATCACCATAAATTCTGCGAACCGAAGCTCTACCATATTTAGCAATTTCTTGAAATAACACTTCGGCATAATTAGAAGAAGTATTATCTGCGTCAATTAAAACGGCTAATTTTTTATTTTCCATAATCAATAACTCCTTAAATATTTTCAGGTAGCCTGAAAATATGTTGAAACTGTAATCATTCCATTTTTTTATTGCCACATGGATTCGGAAAACCTAACGGTTTTCCTTTAAAATTTTTCTGATTTAAAGATTTTGCGTGAGCAAAATCGAATCCGTGTGGCATTTAAAAAATCTATGCTTTCAGGCTGCCTGAACACATTTTTATTTTACGCTCACCCAAATCAATAACCCCAATAAAATCAGCCAGCAAATCAGTGTAAAACCAATCAGTTGCGTTTGGCGTTTTTGGGTTTTGACGAGTTGTGCGAGTTCTTTTTTGAATAAGGCTCTGTCGTCATCTAATGCGTTGTTTAGGCGGCGGGGTAAGGCGGGCAGGATTCTTGCCCACTCGGGGGCTTCGTTTTTAATGTTTCGCCACAGGGCTTTGATGCCCACTTGGTTTTGCATCCAACGCGTTAAAAATGGCTTGGCGGTTGCCCACAGGTCTAAATCAGGGTCTAATTGTCTGCCCAAACCTTCGATATTGAGCATGGTTTTTTGTAATAAAACTAATTGCGGCTGAATTTCCACATTAAAACGGCGGCTGGTTTCAAACAAACGCATTAACACCATACCAAACGAAATTTGCGACAACGGCTTGTTGAAAATCGGCTCGCACACCGTGCGAACTGCGGCTTCTAATTCTTCCGCTCTGGTGTTTTCAGGCACCCAGCCTGATTCTATATGAGCGGTTGCCACGCGTTTGTAATCGCGATTAAAAAACGCCAAAAAGTTAATCGCCAAATAGCGTTTGTCGTAGTCTGTTAGCGAACCGACTATGCCAAAATCCAGTGCAATGTAACGCCCGTCATCGGCGACAAAAATATTGCCAGGGTGCATATCGGCGTGGAAAAAGCCGTATTCAAACACTTGGGTAAAGAAAATTTCTACGCCAAATTTAGACAATTTTTTTAAGTCTATGCCTTTGTTTTTTAAGGTTTGTATATCCGAAACAGGCGTGCCGTCCATCCATTCAAGCGTTAGCACTTCGCGTGAAGTTTTGTCGAAATAAACATCAGGTACGATGACTAATTTGCTGTCTTTGAATTGTCGCCCAATTTGTGCGGCGTTAGCGGCTTCGTTCATCAAGTCGATTTCGTCATGCAGGTATTTATCAAACTCGGCAACCACTTCACGCGGTTTTAGGCGTTTGCCGTCAGGCAGCAATTTTTGTATAAAATTTGCCCCCATTTTCATTAAAGCCAAATCTTTTTCAATCACTTTGCGAATATTCGGACGCAATACTTTTACCGCAACTTTTTTACCTTTTTGTTTATTATTATCAAATAGATAAGCACAATGCACTTGGGCAATAGACGCACTGGCAACAGGGGTTTCATCAAATTCGGCGTAAATGTCGTCAATTTTTTTGCCAAACTCGTTTTCTATGGTTTGAATGGCAATCGCACCGTTAAACGGCGGCACATCGTCTTGCAAGCGAGCCAGTTCTTTGGCATAAGCGGGGGACAAAATATCGGGACGCGTGGATAACACTTGCCCGAATTTAACAAAAATCGGCCCCAAATGCTCCAACGCCAAACGCACCCGTTCAGGCAGCGGCACGCTTTTCATTTTGCGTGGCACAGGCACAAAA